>NZ_JAYGHV010000294.1:0-20685 GCF_034932145.1 Spirulina sp. 06S082
TTCGCGACTCCAAACAATTTTAACTTTACCAATTTTAGCGAGATAAACATTATGCTGACCGACCTTAAAACCACCACGGGTAAATCTTGCAGATTGTCTCGATTTACGCTTTTTGAATCGTGGTGGTTTAACTTTTTGACCTTTCCGTTCTCCTTTGCAAGATTTGAAAAAGTTGGAGTAAGCTACGTTTAAATCATTCAGAGATTGTTGTAGAGGAATATTAGAAACCTCTCCTAACCATTCTCGCTCAACTGTCTTTTTAGCTTGGGTGATGAACTGTTTTTGCAATTCTCCATTCTTCGGCTTTCCCCTTTTATTTTGATACTGTTCGATACAGAATGCTAACGCATCATTCCACACGACTCGAACGCAGCCAAACAATTGAGCTAAGGCTGTTTTTTGTTCTTCCTTTGGATAGATTCGATAACGGTATCGTGCTTTCATAATTAAAGAGTATATCATTTGGTCTACATCAATGACAAGTAATTTAGACCGAGGGAGACATAGCGTTACAGCATTAAATGCTCATTTGGTCTTTGTGACGAAGTATCGCCGCAAAACGGACATCTCACGGTGTTGAGGAAACCTCAACACCCGTGTCCTCATTTTCACGGTTGAGTCTCTCGAATATCTTCACCAAACAATGAAAGAAACTGCTACCAAGATGGGGTTTCGGATAGTCGAGTTTAATGGAGAGTCTGACCATGTTCATTTGCTGGTTAGATATCCTCCGAAATATTCAATCTCAAAAGTAGTAAATCATCTCAAAGGGGTTTCCAGCCGAATGTATCGCCAGCAATTTGATGTTCGAGGGCAACATCTTTGGAGTCCATCCTATTTTGCCAGTTCTGTTGGCGGTGCGCCGCTAGAAACTCTTAAGCAGTATATTCAAGAGCAAAAGCCGCCCTCCGCTCCGCTAAAGCGCTTGGGGGATGCTGAGGTTTCCTCAGCATATCCAACCAAGTAAGAGAGGACGGGGCTTGAAACCCCATTTTTGGGTCACTTTCAAGGGATGACGAGAAAATAAAATATAATTGAGACAAGGAGTCAAACTTTATTTATCGTTATGATTGCGATCGTTATAGTTTAGAGGAGGAAAGAATTTTGGACACAATTGCTTACACTCAGGGATATCTCGTTCGCGAGGAAATGGAAGGAATTGAATACGATCTACCTGATTTGAACTTATTCACCATCGGGAACAATTTCAGTCATTCAGTCTGCCTGAGTCTTTTAACTGCGGCCTTGGTTGCTGGAATTCTCAGTGCTGCGGATCCCGCACTGGCACAACGGATGCTGAGGGCAGGAATGCAGGGAAATGATGTTGCCGAAGTGCAAACCCTATTGAGAAATCGCGGTTATGCTATCAGTTATGGTGCAAATGGGGGCGGACGTGGAAAGTACGGACCGCAAACCGCAAGCGCTGTCCGTACCTTTCAACAAAAAATGGGTTTAACCCCTGATGGTATTGTTGGTTCTCGTACCCTTGCCGCCTTAAAAGGTTTGGGGGTTGGCGGTTCGACCGCTAATACCAGTGTTCCTGCTGTTAGCAATAGCACTGCTGCGAATACGGGAGGAGGCTATTTGACTATGGGCGCTCGAGGAGCCGCCGTGGAAGAGTTGCAAACCCTGTTGAGAAATCGCGGTTATGCTATCAGTTATGGTGCAAATGGAAGCGGTCGCGGTACATTCGGACAGCAAACCCTCAATGCGTTGCGTCAGTTTCAACGGGATGCAAAATTGTCAGTGGATGGCGTTGCTGGACCTCGGACCATGAGTACATTGCGCGGTGGCTCTGTTGCTGCCAGTACCGGTACCGTGCGTCAAGCCAGTGCAAATATCCGTCCGTCTACTTCCGGGCGCTATCGGGTCACAGCATCGGGCTTAAATATTCGCAGCAACCCGAGTACAACTGGCACTGTTGTCGGAAACTTGAAAAACGGGGCCACGGTCAATGTCATCGGTTTTCCCAATTCATCTTGGGCGCAAATCGGTTCGGGGCAGTACGTTGCCAGTCGTTATATTCAACAGTAGTGAATAATTGTGGACCAATTATCAACCGGCGATCGCCTGAGCAAAATTGTTGATAATTGGTCTTTTTTTATATTTAATAAAAACTTCCCGTTTTGCGATAATGAACGGCGGTTTTGCCTTTTTCATCCAACACTTTTCCTGTATCGGTAACGGCATAAACCACCCAATGATCGCCGCATTCCATGCGACTGGTAACGTGACATTCTACATAAGCTAAAGCATCTTTGAGAATAAAACAGCCATTACTTGCTTCCTCTTTTTCAATGCCTTCAAAACGGTCTTCTCCTGGGGCATAATTCTTCATAAATCGCTTTTGAATGGCATTTCCTTCTGGCAAAATATTGAGGACAAAGCGATCGCCAGTCTGCATTAAATTCTCAATGGCACGATCTTTGGCGACGGCCATGGTCAAACCGGGTGGATTAAAGGAGGCTTGCGACACCCAAGAGGCTAACATTGCACTGGCAAGTTCTCCTTTTTGTGCTGTGACAACACACAAAGAGCCGACAATTCGCCCCACAGCTTGTTCGATCCGGGCAGACTCCGACTCCCCTCCCGAGGCTGTAGATTTGCGTTTTTTCTCCTGTCGCTGCAACAGTTGAGCAAAATCTGTCCCAGCTTCCTCGCAGTATTTGAGAATGGCATCGGTGGGTTTAAATTTAACCCGGATCGGGTCAAATCCGAAGCGATAGCCCGCATCCCGGAATTTTCCTTCTAAAATATCGATCGCCTCTCCACTCCAGCCAAATGAGCCAAAAACCCCCGCTAGTTGATTCTTATCGGCGGTAGAGAGAACAATGCCGAGGGCGGTTTGTATTTGGGTGGGGGCGTGACCGCCGAGAGTTGGGGATCCCATGATAAAGCCGGCGGATTTTTCCACGGCGACTTTGATTTCCTCGGGTTCGGCGACCTCGCAATTGAGAGAGGTGACGGCGACTCCAGCTTTTGTGATGCCTCGGGCGATCGCTTGGGCGATGGTTGCTGTATTCCCGTAGGCCGATGCGTAAATGAGGGCGACGGTATTCGCTTTTTTTTTCTGCTCTTCCACCCACTCTTGATAGAGGTTTGTGAGTTCTGTGAAGCCATATTTCACGAGGGGACCGTGACCGGGGGCATAAAATTTAACTTCATATTCGTTAAATTTATTTAACGCAGTCCCCACTTGGGTTGCGTGGGGTGCCATCAAGCAATCAAAATAATAGCGGCGGTCTTCTGCGTAAACTGTCCAACCTTCATCAAAGATTTGATCGCCGCAAACGTGCGCCCCAAAGAGTTTATCGGTGTAGAGAATCTGGGTTTTAGGGTCGTAGGTGGCGAGGCGATCGGGCCATCTCGGACTGGGGGTGAGAATAAATTTGAGGTGATGACCTTGACCGAGATCGAGGGTTTCTTCTCCTTTAATGGTGAGAATATTCAATTCTCGGTCTTCAATCAGTTTGCGAAGGGCGATCGCGCCAGGATTGGAACAAACGAGGGTAACTTGGGGAATGATATCCAATAAAAGCGTTAAGGTTTTGGCGCGATTGGCGTTAACGTGACCTAGGATAATATAATCAATCCCTTGCAGATCGATACGGTCTTGAAGTGCCTTTAAAAAGATGTCGCTAAAAGATTCACCTGGAGGATCGAAAAGGGCTATTTTATCCCCTTCTATGAGATAGGAATTAGCGGTAGTCCCTTTTTGGAGGGCGTATTCAATTTCAAATTTGAGTCTGTCCCAAGTCCGCGATCGCAGCACTCTTGTTTCTGCACCAATGGGAGACACTTGAACATCACGAGGTTTAATTTCCGGCATGGTTTTGTTAGTTATTTGTTGTTAATTGTTGATTAAACTTTCTCATTCCTTTCCTATTCCCTATTCCCTATTCCCTTAATAATAATTCCCCACCTTACGATGATGAACAGCCGTTAAAGAGTCGGGTTTAGAGACGCGACCTTCATCAACTTGACTGTAAACAATCCAATGATCGCTGACTTCCATGCGACTAATTACTTCACATTCAAGATAAGCTAAAGCATCAACTAAAATTGGAGAACCATTTTTAGCATCTTGGACTTTGACTCCTTCAAAACGATCTTGACCCGGTTTAAATCGCTTGAGAAAGTGCTTCATTAAATGTTGATAATTCCCTTCTTCAAGAATATTTAAAACAAAGCGATCGCCAACCTGCATTAAGGATTCAATCGCGCGATCTTTCGCCACTGCAATAGTGAGTCCCAAGGGTTCAAAACTAGCTTGAGTGACCCAAGAGGCTAACATTGCCCCTTTAATATCGCCCTTTTGTGCCGTAATAATGTAGAGTCCTCCACTAATGCGACCGATCGCTTTATCGAGATCGCTGTCGAGAGATTTTCGCTGTTTAATTGACTTTTCTTTGGTTAAAAACTGCCCCATATCCGTCCCTGCTTCTTCGCAGAGTTGGTACGTTGCTTCGGTGGGAGTATCTTTAATGCGAATACTGGGAAAAACCGTCGTTAATCCCAACTCTCGAAACTTGGTTAAAATAGGATCGATGGGTTCGTCATCTTCTCCATAGGACTCAAAAAAGCCTATTATTTGTTTATCATTAGCAGAGGCAAGAATCGTACTGAGAGTAGTTGTTGCTTCTTTCGCTTTTTCACCGGAGGCAGGAGGCATGGCGATCGCAATTCCCGCAGAATGTTCGACAATTTCTCGGACTTCTTGCATATCTGCACCGATCGCGTCTATCATTTCTACGGTAATCCCGGTTTTAGTAATACCTCGGGCGATCGACTGGGAGAGGCGATCGCTATCCCCATATCCGGAAATATAAAAAACAGCAACGTTTTTCTCTCCTTTTGTTTGCGCTAAACTCCATTCTTCGTAACGCCCAATCAGTTCATCTACATTATGTTTGAGTAAAGGTCCGTGACCATTGGCCACTATCTTTACATCCCCTATTTTTTTCATGCGTTTGAGGGCAGATAAAACAGAACGGGCATTGGGTGCCATCAAACATTCATAATAGAAGTGATAATCCGGTGCGATCGCCTTTAAATTAACATCAAAGAGAGCGTCGGAACAGTAATGCAGTCCGAAAACATCGCAAGTATATAATGTTTGCGTTCCCCAGTCATAGGTTAAAATAGTATCCGGCCAGTGTAAATTGGGAGCGTTGACAAATTCTAAAACGTGACCTTTCCCGAGGTCGATTTTATCTCCATTTTTAATCACTTGGCGTTCAAATTCTTTATGAACAAATCCTTCCAAAAATTTAATCGCAATTTTTGCGCCGACCACGACAACTTGGGGGTTTAATTTCAGAAAGTCTGCGACTAGGCCACTATGATCCGGCTCCGTATGACTAATAATAAGATAATCGATTTGTTTGGGGTCAATTAGTCCCGTGAGAGTGTCGAGATAAAGTTGACGGAATTTGGCGTGAGAGGTATCGACGAGGGCAATTTTCTCCCCTCGGATCAGATGGGAATTGTAGGTAGTCCCGTTTTGTAGTCCAAATTCAATATCAAAGCGATCGCGATCCCAGTCTAAAGAGCGAATCGTGGTGGTATCTTGAGTTATATCTGCCGTTTGAATGGTCAAGCGCTTTTCTGTTCTCTCTAAAGTTGCTACCATCAGCCACCTCCCGTCATTGCTTAATTTTTCTTTATATTTCTATTTTGCCACATTCGAGTCCCCAATTTGTTAAAGATTTCCGATTCCTTATATTAGTTATTGGTAATTCGCGATCGCATTTCGGCTATTTTGCCGGGGAAAAACTCGTGAAAACTTGGGATACAGAGCATATTTCCCAGCCCGTCACGGCGATCCCTAGGGAACTTTTGCCGTTAGGAATTCCTCAAAAATTTAGTGAGTCTCTTCCTCTTTATTTTGCCTCTGTCGTTCCCGAACAAACACGATTATGGCAGTCTTATACTCATAGCAAAGAAATTACTTTAGAGCATCTTCCTTTAGAGGGAATTTACCCAACAATGGGCATCGATCGCGCTTTAGCGGCCTATGGTGCGGTGAAATCTTGGGATTCCCCTGCATTGGTTATTGACGGAGGAACAGCGCTGACTTTAACTGGGATTGAGGAGAATTATAAATTGGTGGGAGGAGCGATTTTACCGGGTTTGCGATCGCAGTTTTTGGCTCTTTCTCAAACAACAGCAGTATTACCCGATGTTATTCTACCCTCTCAATTACCGGCGCGATGGAGTTTGAATACAGAAGAGGCGATCGCCAGTGGAATTGTCTATACAATTTTAGCAGGAATTCGCGAGTTTATCATGGATTGGTGGGAAGATTTTCCTGAAGGTCGGGTTATTTTTACAGGAGGAGATGGAGTCTGGTTAGCTAAGATTTTACCCAGTTTTTACCCAGAGTTTGTAGGCAAGATTGAAGTCGATTTAGATTTGATTTTTAAGGGAATTTGGGAAGTTGTGAACCGAACTAACGTATTAGAATTCTAACACTAAAAACAAAACTAAACTTAAATTCACTACAAAGTGTGGTCACAATGGATGATCGGTCTTATTAGTATTGTTGACTAATAAAACATATTTTGGTTATAAAACTAACCTATAATCTGGAATAATCTTTTAGGTATATTTAATGAGTGCGAATGTTCTTAAGTTTATATGTTTGCTTGCTAATAGATATTCGTTTATTAAACTTGACTATGTATGTTCAACTTGTGCTACTGTCAGATTAATGGTTACTATGACTAAGTAACCACTAACAAATCAATATAGGAGTTCTAGAATGAAAATGTGGAAATTAGTGCTTGGCTGTCTAACTTTTGTGCTCTCATTTGCACTTGCTTGGCCGATGCAAGCCCATGCTTACGATAAATCCTGTGTCTCACTCTTAGTCGGAGCCGGATATGCTGCAGAAATGAGGACAGAAATTAATATTAGCGGCAATGTATTGTACACAGAGTGGTCAGGTTCATTCCCCATTGGAAAAACCGAGTGTCAAGATATTTCTTTTGTGCCTGAAGGCAGTACTTTTGTTGCTCAAGTCCATGCGATTCTCGGAGAAACAAAACCATGCAATCCCACTATAACTCAAGCAGGTGGAGTAGGATCCGCAGTATGGCAAGCAAACGGTACGACACTCAATGTTAAGTGTAATATGCCATCTATGTAAAAGTGAGATATCCTGCTATAGTAGCGCATCTAGGCTAAAATGCTGGGTAGCCTGAATTCTGAAAATCTTGTTTCACAAGGTTTCAAGCGATCGCTTTACCTAATAAGTTAGGCTGGATGCGGTGTAAGTTAGCCAATGAAAATTGGCTAACTTCTCGGTTTTCTCCGCCATATTATCTTAAAGAGAATAACGCCTAAACTGACCAGAAAATGATGTACGATCGCATTCACTGAGAGAATATGTTTCATTGCTAATGACTGAATAATTGAACGGCAATACGATTGGCTCGTTCGACTAAAATGGGCATTTCTACCGTTGTTAAACAAGCGCGATCGACGATTTTTTTGCCATTAATAAAACTATAGTCAACATAATCAGTTTGACAGTAGATTAAAGCAGCTACAGGGTCAGATTGCGTGCCAACAAAACTGGGTCTATCGAGATTAACGGCAATGAAATCGGCAGCCATACCGGGGGACAGATAACCGACATCGTCTCTGCCTAGAACCCTTGCACCACCTCGTGTTGCCAGTTCTAAGGCATCCCGTGCCGTCATCGCTGAGGCCGTCTCATCACGGACGCGAGCGAGGAGAAAAGCACTGCGAGCCTCGTGGAATAAGTGAGATGTGTCATTAGAAGCGGCTCCATCTACTCCTAATCCCACAGGGACATGAGCATTGAGCATCTTGCGAATCGGTGCAATACCACTAGCAAGGCGCATATTACTACAAGGACAGTGAGCAACACCTGTACCTGTTTCGGCGAATTTGGCGATCGCGCGATCGCTTAATTTTACACAATGTGCGTGCCAAACATCATCCCCTAACCAACCCACGGACTCGGCATAGTCTCCGGGTATGAGATTAAATTTGGCTAAACTGTACTCGACATCTCCTTTATTTTCTGCGAGATGGGTATGTAATCTTACTCCAGGATAACTTCTCGCTAAAGCGGCTGACTCTTTCATTAAGTCTGAAGATACCGAAAAAGGTGAACAAGGAGCCAAGACAATTCTCAGCATTGAATAGGGAGAATTATCGTGATATTGTTCAATTAATCGTTGAGAATCCTTTAGAATATCGGCTTCTTTTTCTACTAGAGAATCGGGAGGCAAACCCCCTTGACTTTTGCCAACACTCATGCTGCCACGACTAGCATGAAAGCGCAAACCCATCTCAGAAACTGCCCGAATTTGTTCGTCAAGAAGGCAATCATTAGGAAATATATAATGATGATCGCTGGTGGTGGTACAACCTGATAAAATTAACTCTGCGGCTGCCATTTGGGAACTATAATACATCGCCTCTGCCGTTAAATTGGCCCAGAGGAGATAATGAGCGCTCAACCATTGAAATAAGTCCCCATTTTGCCCCGCAGGAGTGACGCGAGTTAGGGTTTGATAAAAATGATGGTGAGTATTAATTAAACCGGGTAACACGATCGCGCGATCGCCTAAATCAAGAATTTCATCAGCCGTCTCTGGCAATTCAGAAGTGCTTCCTACTTGTTCAATAACATTATCTCGAACCAGCAGCGCACCGTGACGAATCTCGCGCCGATCGCCGTCCATTGTGACTAAAGTATGGATATTTTTAACCAGTAAAGTAGGCATTTAAGCATGACCTAACGCTAGACCAACCACTAACATTCCCAACACTAAAAAGGGTTGTGCGCTGGCTTGATACTTAACATCATTCTTTAAAGGATCGCGCAAGAAATACATATCTTGAAACACGATTTGAGGAATCACTAACAAGATCACAAGAGTTGCATAAAGATTCTGATGAATGCTAACTAAATATCCTGCAACTCCAGCTTGAAAAGTATCAATCATTACGACACAAATCCAAGCGGCAGTTGTTATCCCAAACATGACGGGAAGGGACTGTAAACCCAACTCGCGATCGCCTTCTACGCTCTTAAAATCGTTGACGACGGCAATGCCCAAACCTGCCAAACTGTAGAATAGGGTCAAAATAATCAGCGTGCCATTTAATTGCCCAAATAAAGCATGACCTGCCCACCAAGGCAAAGCGATATAGCTCGATCCGAGGGCATAATTTCCCAGCCAACCATTTTTCTTTAATTTGAGAGGAGGTGCAGAATAAATATAAGCAATAAATGCCCCAAATGCTGTCAAACAAAGCATGATGGGAAAATCGTGACCCGCCCAAACATCTAAAAAGTAAGATAAACCCAAACCTGCCAAGAGTAAAACGAGAATTTGTGTCACCACTTGAGGAACAGAAATTGCCCCAGAAGGAATGGGGCGATAGGGTTCGTTAATGGCATCGATTTCGCGATCGTAAAAATCGTTTAAGGTTTGGGTATAACCTGCCATTAACGGTCCCGATAAGAGCATACAAGTCAACGCCATTAAAAAGTCATTGACACCCCAAGTATAGCCCCCGGAAGAGGCCGCCCCGCAAACTACACCCCAAATTAAAGGAATCCAGGTAATCGGTTTCATTAACTGCAAGCGAATCTTCCAAATATTGGTTTCTCCTGATGCAGCCCCTTTCATGCCTAAAAGTTGGCGGGTTTTGGAAGTGTCTTGGCTTTGTTCTGGGTTTTGTGTCACGTTGTTTTACTCCTAAGCGATCGCCTAGAGGGAAAGAATTAAATAATTGTCTTGAAACTTAGCACCTTTTACCGGTTGTCCTGTTAACGGAGGAGGCAAAATAATATTACGACGACGATCGCCGGCTTCAATCGTAATTTCTGTGCCGTATTGGGTCAATTTAACTTGTTTTTTGTCAAATCCAGGTAAAAAGACTTTAGCCTGGCGTTTGGTCGTATCTATCTGCAAAGGTTTAGGAATATCTCCCACCTCGCGAATATTGGGGAGTGCGTCGGCGATCGCCTCTAAATCTGTAGTTTGAGGCAATTCTGTACAAGAGAGAGGGGAAAATTCTGCCGTTAATTGGCGATCGGCACTTTCCCGATTCCACAATACTCCCCCGACACTCACTCCAGCTAACTGGGCGCTACCCCATAAATATTTAGCTGTGGCGATCGCCACCGGATCGTTATTGGTGACTAAATAGGCGATCGCCCGCTTGGGATCGCAAACCGCGTCAATGCCTTCCTCTAACAGAGTTTTCGTTTCATTAAGCGGTTGTTCCGCAAAATTTTCCAAAGACCAAGAAACATTAAAAATTGCTGCGGTGATGGGCTGTACGAAGGGAGAGAGGGCTTTCCCCAAATCCGACTCTAAAATTAGTTCTCGGAAGCGACGGATATACCAACTGGTATTTTCCGGTACACCAAGGGCGCTAATTAAAGCGAGATCTGCCGTCCCATCGTAGACGATCGCATCGAATTGCTGGCTGGCATTATAATTACGAATTTCGTAAAGACCAAGGGCGCTTTCAAAGCCTGGAAATGTCCCCAATTCTTGACCGTAAATATTTTTCAGGGTTGAGAAGCGCAAGTATTTGGCTTCCATTTCCTTGATTTCTTCCCAACCTTTCGCCAACAAAAAGGGGGTGTCAAATTGCACCGCCCAGAGATTGGGTTCGATTTCCTCGGGTTCAATCCCCACCGATCGCCCCAACAGTAAGCCAAAAGCGGGGCTGGGGTCTTGGGTAGCCAGAAGAACGCGATCGCCATTTTTAGCAAGTTTTTTGGCGGTGGCGATCGCAGAGGTAGTGCAACCGACTCCGCCTTTGCCCAAAAAAGTTATCAGGTGAGCCATTACAATGTTTTAAACGTTTTGTAAACTGTTCCTAAACTGTTTTGAGTTCGTCTTCAAAGAACCAACTGGCACTGTTGTCGTCAAATTCGACAACCAAGCCTACGCCACTACCATCAGTCATTTTATAGCCGGTAATCTTACCGACTTTGCCAAGTTTCTGAGCAATATCTTGACCGACGCGATCGCGAATCCGACAGATTTTAACTTTTGTCCCGATTTCCATTCCGACTCCAACCTATAGTTTTGATGTAAAAATTTTGAACATTGAATTATGCTACCGCGAATTACTGCAAAAATTACTCCAAAAGTGCGAGATCGATTCCTAGCGCCTGAAGTTGTTCGGGAGTCAGTCCCTGTAATTGAGCAATTAATCGTTGTCGTTTTTGCCGTTCTTCCTCCGCTTGATGCTGCGCGATCTCTTTCCCCGTAGGGGTTTGGAGACCAATCTACGGGGAGGGTTTGGAGACCAATCTACGGGGAGGGTTTGGAGACCAAACCCCTACGACGGGGAGGGTTTGGAGACCAAACCCCTACGAATTAACCTAAACCCAATTCTCGCTTCAGTAAATTGATGGATTTTTCCCCAATATAATTATCACTGCAAATTAAGTCGGGATGGCGAATTAAATCTTCTCGTGCCTCGAGGATAGCTTGTTTCGTAATAGCATAACTGGCGCGATCGCAGATAATGGTGTGGGCGCTGCGAATTAGGGCATTCAGGCGATAAGTATCGTCTATTTTTGCGGTCATCACTAAAAGATCGTCCCCGCGCAAACTGTGAACTAAAATTTGAGCAATCCCTAAAATCCCATCACTCAAACTCACTAATCCCAAACAACTATTTGCCCGCAGGTTCTTAACTTTGACCAATTCTTGATTGTAATCGTAAATATCCACGGGAATCACCCGCACGGACTTCGGTGCCGCGATCGCCTCTGCTTCGCCGATGAAATAGCGACTGGTGACGACGGTGCCTGAGTGGGTTAGTTCGAGTACCCCCGCTGATTCTTCCAAGGACACCAGTTGAATCGGAATTTTTAACGCCCCTTCCAATTCTTTGACCATTAATTCCCCCGCCCCCATATCTCGCTGAGGCACCGTAACCAATACTCTAGCACTACATTTTAAGCGCCAATCAATTTCCGAGAGGAATAATTCCCGCGCTTGGGAAAGAGTACAGCCTTGGCCTAATAATTCATCAATGCTTTTTTGGACAATTTGATAAGCATCTGGGTATTGGTCGAGAATGGGAGAACCGAGTTTTGTGCCGCCTTCGTGACCCTGTGCTTTGACGTAGATGCCGGATCCGGCTTGGGATTCTACCAGTCCGGTTTCCTCTAACTGACGATAAACTTTACTGACGGTGTTGCGATGCAGTCCCGTAATTTGCGCCAGTTGGCGGGTACTGGGGAGACGATGACCTGGAGGGTATCGACGAGAGGCGATCGCAAACTGAATCTGATCGAATAATTGTTTCGAGGCGGGAATATCGCTATCGGTTTGAATCTGGAATTGCAATGGGTTAGCCATAGCTGAGAATTCGACAATATGAGCGCGTGTCTCTAGTGTAGATTGTTCTCAGACGGTTTTGGGGAAGATTAACAAACTATGACAGTTGCAGAGATTCGCAGAGAATGGGTCAAGGTTGACAACGGGGATTTACAGATTGATGCCTACCTCGCCCAACCCGATGCCCCAGGCACCTATCCTGGGGTCATTGTCATTCAAGAAATTTTTGGGGTTAACGGGCATATTCAAGATGTTACAGAACGCATTGCGGAAGAAGGATATGTGGCGATCGCCCCGGCTATTTATCAACGTTTGGCACCGGGTTTTTCCGTTGGCTACTCCCCCAAAGAGATCGAACTGGGACGCAAATATAAAGTGCAAACGAAGGCTGACGAACTTCTCAGCGATATACAAAGCGCGATCGCCTACCTGAAAATACTTCCTCAAGTTAAGGCTGGGGGGATGGGAAGTATCGGCTTTTGTTTTGGGGGTCATGTGGCCTATTTGGCGGCTACTCTGGCAGATATTAAAGCCACAGCCGCTTTCTACGGCGCGGGAATTGCTACTTTGACTCCTGGGGGTGGAGAACCAACAATAGCGCGCACTCAGGAGATTAAAGGCACCTTATACGCCTTTTTTGGTAAGGAAGATCCGTTGATTTCTCTCCCGGAAGTAGAGGCGATCGCCACAGAATTGCAAAAATGTAACATTCCCCACCAGATTTTCTCTTATGACGGCGCAGGCCATGGCTTTTTTTGCGATCGCCGTTCGGACTACGATCAATCTTCCGCAAAAGATGCGTGGCAAAAAGTGTTACAGTTGTTTAGCTCAATGCTGTAGTTTTCCGAGGAAACGGTTAACGTAAATAAAGAGCAATCCCGTTTTTGATTTTACAGGAAAAGGTTTAATTTTTCTTGAGAAAAGCTGCCCCTTGATAACCTCGCGATCGAAAGCGCTTAATTTAACCGTACAGACTGTTATGAGTTCCAAATCCACCGATTCTAATCCAGCTAATCCATCCTTTTCAATGGATGACTTTGCCCAAGCCCTCGAACAAGAAGATTTTAGTAAAAGTTTTCAGAGAGGGGAAGTGGTAAAGGGTAAAGTTTTTGAACACGCTTCCGATGGGGCTTATGTTGACATTGGCGGAAAATCTTCTGGCTTCGTTCCCCTAGACGAGGCTGCTTTGGAACGTGTAAGCGATCTCTCTACAATTTTGCCTTTAAATGAAGAGCTAGAATTTTTAATTGTTCGCGAACAAGATGCAGAGGGACAAGTCTTGCTTTCTCGCCGCCAACTTGCGATTAAGCAAGCCTGGGATGATATGGTGGAAATCAAAGAAAATGGCTCATCGGTACAGATGCGCGTCACTGGGGTCAATCGAGGGGGCGTAACCGGACAAGTTCATGGGTTGCGTTCTTTTATTCCGCGATCGCATTTAATGGAAAAGGAAAATTTAGATGATTTAATCGGCAAATCTCTGATGGTGACTTGTTTGGAGGTTGATTCCGAACGACGCAAGTTAGTTCTATCTCAACGAGATGCAGCGCGATCGGAAGCAATTAAGGGGGTGGAACCGGGTGCCCTTGCGGAGGGAAAGGTGGTCAGCATTCAACCTTATGGGGTTTTTGTTGATATTGGCGGTTTGACGGGATTATTACATATCAAACAAGTTAGCGATAGTCCCATTCAGTCTCTCAATACTGTTTTTAAAATCGGTCAAGAACTCAAGGTGGTTATTGCTGATATTGACGAACTCAAAAATCGTCTTTCTTTCTCAACGAAGATGTTAGAAACCTATCCAGGGGAGATTCTGGAGAAGATGGATGCGGTGATGGCTGACGCGGAACAACGTCTCGAAGCCGCAAAACGCAAGCAAGCGGAACAAGCCAAGGAACCGAAGGAGAAAAAGCAGCCAGCTTCGATCGTGCAGCCTCCTCCTCCTGGTGCAATGGCGCAACCGATGCAGGTGGTTCCCGAACAGGCGATCGATCCGCAAGAAAAGCCAACGGATCCTCTCATTCAACCTCCTCCTCCTGGTGCGATGTTTACTTCTCGTCCAGCCAATCAAGAAGAAAAGTGAGTCACAAATAAATAATAGCTTTTAGAATAGCCTATCTTGAAAGAGATGGGCTATTCTTATTTAAGTTTTACGAATTCTGGGCTAATTTTCCTAGCTATTATTCTAGCTGATGGCGCGATCGTCTCGCTTGTATTGCATATAAGCTGCAAAAAACAGCCCTAAAAGCGTAACGGAAACCAAGCCGAGAACGATTCCTAATAGTAAATGTTCGACCATGTTAACTCCCTTGTCAGTATATTTTATTCTTTCTTTATCCTATCATCAAAGATTCCTCATTTTTTTCAACTCTACAAGCCAATTCCTGGAAGCGGGATTTCTTTAAATCTGGCGATCGCCTTCAATACAATCCCTTTTCTGGAAAAAAGTACGCCAACAGATGAGACGCTTTCGGAAATCTGGGCTAGTATATGTGAAGAGGTAGGAAATATAACGAGATTGTGCTGCTATGGTTATGGAATTTTTGACGGGGAGTGCGATCGCCGCGATCGCTAAGGAGACTCTTGCACCTATTGTTACGGAAACGTTACAGGAAGGCGGCAAAAATCTCATTGATTTTGTTGGGCAAGATTTGAACGAGAAAACGCGACAACTTATTTTTAATGTATCAGAAAGATATGGTCAGAATTATGCTGAACGTCACGGCATTCTCAAGGTTTTAGGGATGCGAGAATCTGTATCTTTAGACTCGGTATATACTAATGTGCGCTTGTTAGATGAATATGGAATTCGTCGCTTTGAGTCGATAGAAAACCTCGAAAAGGCATTTCGGGATGGTAATAAGAGACGCTTTCAGTCGGATAAATGCGAAAAGCAAGTTGGAGTTGAAGTTGCTAACAAAGAGCAGTATTTAATGGTTTTAGGTGCGCCAGGATCGGGAAAGTCAACGTTTTTGCGAAAGATGGGTTTAGAGGCACTGAAGGGAAAAAAAGGCGGATTGAAAAAACATCATTGTATTCCTGTATTTTTAGAATTAAAACGCTTTACTGAATCCGATCTTGATATTAAACAATTGATTGCTGATGAGTTTGCAACTTGTGGTTCTCCGAAGGCAGAGAGTTTTACTGAAAAAGCCTTAAATAAAGGTAATTTACTGATTCTGTTTGACGGTTTGGATGAAGTGCCGAGTGCTGTAGTTAATGATATCATTGACAAGATTCAAGATTTTGTAGATCGTTACCATAAGAATCGTTTTATTGCCAGTTGTCGCACGGCGGCTTATCGTTCTCGTTTTCGTCGTTTCAAAGATTTGGAGATGGCAGATTTTGACGACGAACAGATCGAAAAATTTATTAACAATTGGTTCAATTCAGAAAAAGATCGACAAGAAAAAACCGCCGAATATTGTTGGAAATTATTACAAGACAAGAAACATAAAGGATCGAAAGAATTAGCTCAAACCCCATTGCTATTAACTTTTTTGTGCTTAGTTTATGCTAAATCTCAAGATTTCCCTAATAATCGTAGTGTCTTATATCGTAAATCTTTACGGATTTTATTAGAAGAATGGGCAGCAGAGAAAAACATTAATCAAGATAAAATTTATGAAGGTTTAAGTGTCGAACTTGAGGAAATGTTGTTGGCAGAAATTGCCTATACAAACTTTATCGAAGATCGATTATTTTTTGAGCAGCGTTCTCTCACAGATAAGATTAAAACATTTTTGACAAGCAATTTGAATGCACCTAAACATTTAGATGGAGAATCTATTTTAAATGCGATCGCCGTACAACAAGGAATTTTAATCGAACGGACAGAGGAAATTTATTCTTTCTCTCATCTGACATTACAAGAGTATTTAACTGCACAATATATTACTGATGATAACAAGATCGCTGAAGTAGTCGAAAAGCATCTTTTCGATCCTGCTTGGAAAGAAATATTTTTGTTGGTTGCGGGTTTAATGAAAGGAAGTAAAGGTGCAGATCGGCTTTTAGTTAAAATTCAGGAAGAAATCGAGAAATTGTTAGAAAAACCAATTAATAAAGAGCGATTAATTCCTATTTTACAATGGGCAGAACAAGAAACTAAAGATTCTGGTGGTACGCTTTCTCTAGTAGCAAAAAGGGCGATCGCCAACGCCAACGCCTTAGCCAACGCCAACGTCTTTAAAAAATTGATTAATGCTGTCGAGGAAATGAAAGGATTACAGCCTGTTTTTACCCATTTGAATATTCCTACATTTCTCGGTCAATTGAAAGCCTTACAGGAGCAAATTCCGGGCAAAGAGGCATCACAAGAAGTTCGCCGCGCCTTTGCTCAAAAAATACTCGATACAAATTTAGTAGCATTTAACCTCAAATTTGAGTTAATCAATTGGACTGAAGAAGAAGCTAAAGAAATTGATAACTATCACTACGCCACCCACATTTTAATTGAATGTAAAGAAGCCGCCGCCCGAGTTTCTCCCGCTACTTGGGCTAATATTGAAGAGCGAATGTTTCGCGTCCCTGCTCATCTGTTATAATCAAGTCCAAGAGAATAATGAGGGGAAAAATGGAAATGTTAGCTTATGAAGTCATTGGTACTATTGATGAAAAAGGAGAATTAATGTTGGACGAAATGTTGTTTCTATGTCTTCAAATGTTTTCAGTTTGCACGAGTTCTCTATATTTTAATATTTCGCGATCGCCAAGCGATCGGTTGACAATTAAAAATAATTCGGACTCTTTTTGGGATAAATTGGGAGCATACTGTTGGGCGCGGAGTGCTAATACTTTATCTGTAAATGCTTCTAATGCTTCAGGTGGTAACTGTTTGATAGCCTCAAGCAAGTCATTTTCAGAAAGTTGAGATTGTAGGTTAATAGTTGGCATGGTTTTTGTTGGGGTGTATAACTCATACCTTTGATTTAGAGCGATTTTTTCGATATTCATCAAAGGTGATATATTCTCCTGCTTTGTATTCATTTTGAATAGCTTCCATTTCGTTAAGGGTTTCGCGATCGTCTTCGTAATTTTCTTCTTCTGCTGCAAAAATTTGCTGTTCTATAATCTCTAATAGTTGATATTTTTCCTCAATGTTTAGAGATTGAATTGTTTCGGTAATCGCTTTTAAGGTGACTTCTGAATCTAAAGTTGTTGTCATGGCTTTCCTTATTCTTGGGAAATACGATATGATTTCAGTTTAACACAAAATGCGATCGCTAATATTTCGTTCGATCGCTCGTTTAAATGCGTGCCTGGTCAGTTCAAATTCTCCTTTTTGCAGTTGTTTTTGTATTTCTGGCAAGGGTTTCATTAATATTTCTCTCGCGACCCATTGTTTGTAAATTATATCTGAACTATTTTAAGATTACCATAAATCGCATTTTCATCTATTCTTTCTCGTTGGCTGCGTCTATCTGTGCGAGAAGTTGTTGGGTAAAAGGATGGTTGCTGAATATGTCTCTTTGTCCTGCTGAAACTGCGCTTTGCAAACAAGTCCAAAAATTTAGCGATACAGTTTGACTATGCGGATGTTCAACTCCTAAGCGACTCATGAGAATTTCCACTGCTTGTAAATAGAGGGGTTCTGCTTTTTCATATCTCCCTTGAGAATGGTAGAGTAGTGCCAAATTATTGAGAGAAGTGGCGACATCGGGATGTTCTTCTCCGAGGAGTTTTTGACTCAGTTCAAGAGCCTGTAAATAGAGGGGTTCGGCTTCTTCATATCTCCCTTGAGAACCGTAGAGTAATGCCAAATTATTGAGAGAAGTGGCGACATGGAGATGTTCTTCTCCGAAGCGATCGCGTACCACCAACAAACATTGCTTAGAATAAGGTTCAGCTTGAGAATAGAGTCCTTGTCCCTCGTAATAGAATGCAATTCCTGCAAACGGCCAAATTAAATCATCATCCTCGATCCAATCGCACAGATGTTGCGTTACTGCATCCAAATGAGGAATAAATACAGCAAATTCTTCAACTTGTTCTAATGTTGGCGTTTGAGGCATCTGTTGAGCAACTTTCACCATTACTCGGCAGTATTTCTGCTTCTCGGCTTTAGCCATTTCAGATTCTTCTAACTTATCCCCCATAAACCGTTGTAAGAGAGGGTGAAGCTGAAACCAACCCGCTTCCAATCGTTGCAAAAGACTGAGTTTCACCAAAATGCGATCGCGCACATCTTCCAACTCTTCCTCATCCTCCTCAAAACACTCTTGCACCAGTTCCCAAGGAATGGAGGCAACTGCAAACAAACTCAACAAACAAGCCACTTCCCGCGCCTTTTCCGGCAAATCCTGCCAACTCAAAATTGTAAGTTTCGCTAACTTTGGGACTGGCTTTTAAGGCTTCCGCAATCTCTTGTAAAACTTCCGTTAATTGAGGAATAGTTTCCGCTTCAGCCTCGATAATTAATGCCTCCATTGCTGCTTTAACGCTCGAATCGCGGCTGGCAGCAGCTTCCACCTCTGAAATTACCTCGCCGTAGTCTAAAGGCTGTTCTGGCGCTTTGGCGATCGCCGTCACCGTTTCAGGAGACTGCTTTCTCAGCGCTGCGATAAACTCCCCTCCTCGCGTCAAAACTACATCGGTAACATTTTCCGTGGTTTTTTCCAGTGCCTTTGTCGCAATAATCGTGCCAATAGCCACAGCAGCCGTTGTTATCGGTTCCATATTTCTTACTCGAGGCGATTTTCTTCCCCAGTTTAACCCCTATTTTTTCTCATCGCTACTTACAAAAGTGAAGGTTTCCAATTTCAGAGCAGAATTCCTTCTATATTTCTGTTCCCTCTTCCCTCTTCCCCTATCCCCTATCCCCCAAAACCTGAAGAATACGATAAAAACCCAACAAACTTAAAATATTATATTGTAGACAATCGATGCGAATTTCAAAATCAGTTAAACTGTGATGAAAAGCCCCTAAAATTTTCTGAGGATCGGAGAAATAGAAGACAGATTCGGGACAGAATTGGGTTTGCAATTGAAAAGATATTCCGAGTTGTAAGATGGGTAAAAGTTGGTCAAGAGTGGCAGAATCCTGCCTGTAAATTGCCAGATCGCAAATCGAACATAATCCCGTCATCCGTCGTGCAGTTGCCAGCGATCGCGGTGGTTGATAAATGCCTCCTAACCAATCAATATAAGAAGTTTGTCGATTTTGTCCTCGGGCGATCGCCTCGGTTAGACTCATCATCAGATCGTAATATTCTTCCTTCTGGCGATCGCGAAAAAGTTGATTTAAACTCCGCAATAACCAAGGTTCTGCGGTGATAGGATGCTTAGATTTGAGGCGTTTTTCCATTAGATAACGAATGCCATTTTCCGCAGATTCTAGCCAAGTTACATCTTCTGTTAAACGATAGATAGAAAGCAAGGCAAAAATGGCTTCCCCTGGGTAAATATCCGACACAAAATCTTGTATTTTGCCTTCGGGATAAGATTGTTTGTGGGAGACAAATTCGCCATTGTCTTGTTGAAGACTGCGGATGCGTTTACCTAATTCTAAAATGAGGGGAATATAGGGTTTATCGTCGGTGAGTTCGGTATATTTGCTCAAGGCGATCGCCGCGAGGGCATTTCCTCCTAATTTGATCCATCCTTCTTCTACAATACAAGTTCCGATGCCTGGTTCGGGACAAGGTTGTACGAATTGTAATAAATACGAAATGGCGTTGAGTAGTGTTTCTAAAATCTTAGGGTCTTGGGTTTCTTGATAAAGTTCTAAGAGTGCATAAATTGTTCCCGCATGATGCAGAATGTTATATTTTGGGCTGGTTTTGTTATTTTGGGGGTTATAACTGTAAAGGAAATTCCCTTCAATTTCAATGGTTTCTTGCAGATAGTTTGCAGCGTTTTTGGTCGCATCGAGAAGTAAATCTGGGGTGATTTTTTGAGGATTTAAAACCCGATGTCCGCGATAAAGAGAAACTAATTTTTTCCCATCGCAAAAGAAACTGGTACTGTTAAAACGATATAAGGTTAATTGAGGAGATTCCAATAATTGCTGGTAAGCATTAAGGCGATCGGGATAAGGTTCTAAATAAGCAATAATCTTTTTAGGCAATAAACGCTGTTCTTGATTAATTAAAGTTTGGGCAACTAATTCTTCAGGTAAAAAAGCGATTTGAGAGGCTGCATTGAAAGCCAAACCGTATAAGCTGCGATCGAGTTTGAGGGGATGGCGAGAGTTACGCCTTTGCACGGATAAGACTTCCTGCACGATATCGATTTTAAACCATTGCGGCGCATCCTTGGGAAAAAGCAATTGAACTTGGGCGATCGCATCACCGATCGCCGCTTCAAGTCCCCATCCTTTCCCCCACAA
>NZ_JAYGHV010000295.1:0-19867 GCF_034932145.1 Spirulina sp. 06S082
GTGCTGGAACCCTACATACAAAAACTGGGTTTGATACGGAATGGAATTATAGTATTGATGCGCTTAAAGATGGCTACGATAGAACAATTCATAACTATCGAGGTCTTGCCCTAACTGAAACGAACGGACAATATATCTTTGCTTTAAGCGCCGGTCTTAATTACAACGAAGAAAGTGAGCTTGGTATTACCCACGGAGACTTATTGTTAAACTTTTCCGGTGAGAATTTTAACTTGGCAAATGGTGGAGATAAACTTTTTGGGGTTAAGTTTGCCCCTAAAAACGATACGGATTTGGCATTAGGTTTATATAGCAATGTTGTTGCTGGGGATATCAATGCTTTTGCCAATATCGACCATACCCCTCGTTGGGATAGTTTAAGGGACTACTACTCTACGGGTTACGGGAAATTAAATTCCTATGGTACCGATCTGATTAGCGTTGCTCCAGCTTACGAGTATTTTTACTCTAAAACTATTGATCAAACTACCGATCAAAATACACCTTTTATGAATGGCATTCAATCAGGAACGAAAATCGGCGATGTTTCTATGCTTGACCAAGCAACTTTAGCCGGTTTGGGATTGGATTTTGAGCATTTTGGTGTTGATGCGGTGGGATCGTCTATTTTTGGCATTGCGATCGATAAGTCTTTATTTGCTGGTCTTTTACCGAGTGGTATTAGCGAAGTAATGGCTCATGTTATTTTAGAAAATGGTGATGGTGTTGCGGTCAAAGGGGAACTCAATATCTCTGAAGAGGGAGGCGTAGATCCAAACAGAGAAACCACGCCAGAACCCACTGCTTTACTGGGTTTAAGTCTGATTGGTTTAGCTTTTTTGAAGGGTGCGCGTCGTCATTCTACGCATAGAACTTTACAAGAAAATTAATGCTTGAATTTAAGCGATCGCCCAAAGAATTTTAGTTTATGTGAAGAACTACCCAAGATAGTTTTTCGATAATACATTCTCCCCTGGAAAAAAATTCTCATGGCGATCGCGCGATCGAGCAAAAACAAGGCATTTTTCTCTATAAACAGGTATTTTTCCTTTCGATCGCAAAATTTTGCACAATCTTTACAGAACAACAGCCCATCTAAACCATATCTTGATAAAACTCAGCAAAATCTAATGTTAGACTTGGAACAAATCAAGATATTCGCCACAGAGAAACAGTCCAAAGACATTCTCGAAGCACAAAGTTCAACGAAAAATTAGGCTTATGTTTTCCTAATCTATAGTTTGAAAGTCTATTAGGCAATTCTTAAATTGCATTTCAGGGTATATCTCTAGCACACAATTAACTCAAGAAATAACTCAAGGATAGGACAAGGGCAATGAAAAACTTTAAAATGGCAACTTTGGTTGGAAGCGCGATCGCTACTTTAGGGTTCATGGGGGCGATCGCCGCCCCTGCAAATGCCGGAACACTCTACAACGGCTGGAACTACAGCATTGATAACTTTAATGATGGGTCTGGTGGTGCTGACTACAACTATAAGGGTTTAGCCTCCATCGATACAGGCGACCAAATTATCTTTGCCTTAAGTGCAGGACTCAATTACAACGAGAACAGTAGTTCTAATCTCACCCACGGTGACTTATTCTTAAACTTTTCCGGTGGTGACTTCGATACAGCCAATGGTACAGAAAGCCTTTTAGCCGTTAAATTCGCACCCAACGATACAACTTTAACTGCCGGCTTGTATAAAAATGTTACGGGTGGCGATCTTAATAATTTTGCTACCATCAACCATGCCGGTCACAATTATAAGAGCTTGAAACAGTACGATAACTCCGGGTTTTTGAAAAATACCAACGCCTATGGTACCGATCTCTCGACCAAACAAGAAGTTTACGATTACTTCTACAGTGATGCTGTTGCCAATAGTCCTACAACCAGCAACACGCCGTTTATGAATGCCATTCAGTCGGGAACAAAAGTTGGTGATGTTTCCATGCTGAACAAAACAAATTTAGATGGGTTAGGCTTGGATTTCGCTCATTTTAATGCAGTTGGTTCAGATATCTTCGGGATCGCGATCGATAAGTCCAGGCTTCAAGAGATACTGCCTGGTGGAATTAACGATTTTATGGCTCACGTCATCTTAGAATGCGGTAATGATGGGGTTGCTTTAGCGGGTAACTTCGCTTTACCAGAAGAAGATACAACGGTTCCCGAACCCTCGACTTTGCTCGGTTTGAGTGCGATTGGTTTGGCTTTCTTACGCAAGCGTCGTCAACCCAGTGTTAGCTAATCAACCATTAGGTTAAAAGCGATCGCCGAGTTAAAAATGAATAGTTAAGAGATAAAGGGCTAATCATTAGCCCTTTATCGATCAGGTAGAAAGGTTTACACAATCTTGACAAAAAAACCGCCGCTCTAAGCCATATCTTGACAAAAACCCATAGACTAGAATGTTAAACTTGAATTTACAAGATAAGAGATTACTGACTGAGAGATGTTCTGGGATTGTTTTCTGGGGCTGGAAACTTAGAACATCTCTTTCAAGCAATATACACATCAACGGAAAAAAGGGGACAGTGCAATGAAAAACTTTAAAAAAGCAACTTTGGTTGGAAGCGCGATCGCGACTTTAGGATTCATGGGGGCGATCGCAGCACCTGCAAATGCCGGACAACTCTACAACGGCTGGAACTACGGTATTGATGCCCTTAACGATGGTTCGGGAGGAGAGAACTACAATATTCGAGGTTTGGCTATCAAGGAAACTGACGATCAAATTTTTGTCGGTTTCACTGGTGGAACAAAGTGGGATGGTCATAATGATTCCTCAGCAGGTGGGGGAAAAATCGGCTGGGGCGATCTTTTCTTCAACTTTGCCCCCGAAGCAAACTTTACCGATTTAGTCGCAGATTACGGCAGTTACACCTCTAGCCAAAAAGTCTATGATGTCAAAGATGAATATAACGGTAGCCTGTTAGCGATCAGATTTGCCCCCAACGACCAAGGTGGTGAATTTGGACTTTATTCTGTGGACTCCCTCAAAGGAATTACCACCGATAATTCGGGCTACCGGGATATGAATCACTACGGCAGCCATCTCAATGACGGTAGTAGCCAGAATGCAGCAATGGGAACGGATTTGCCTAATAAAACCGATGTGACAGACTATTTTGGAACCAATAAGCGCATTCTCAATGTTATGGAAACAGGAACAAAGTTAGCCGGTATTACCCAATTGGATGCTGCAGCCCTTGCAAACCAAGGATTAGCATTTAACAATTTCCTCACCAATACGGGGGCATATACGTTTGGTTTCTCCTTAGACAAGTCTGCTTTAGAAGGAGTTCTCCCCGGAGGAATCAGCGATTTCATGGCTCACGTCTTCCTCGAGTGTGCTAATGATGGGGTTGCTTTAGCGGGTACTTTCGCTTTACCAGAAGATGATGATGAAACCGTCCCCGAACCCTCGGCTTTACTGGGATTGAGCGCGATTGGTTTGGCTTTCTTACGCAAGCGTCGTGAATCTAGTGTTAGCTAAATTTTAGCGAATCAAGTATTAGATTAAAGGCGATCGCAAAATTAAATAAAAATAAGGAAGGTCTAGTCACTAAACCTTCCTTATTTTTTGAGTGTGCTAATCTTAAAGGCCAAAAGATGTTCATGCCATGAAAAAACTACCGTTAGCGATGATGACCATTCCCGTTATGACAATGGCTTGGTTTTCCTCTCCCGTTACTGCCTTCAATGGCGATCGCCTGACACAGTTACTCGCAACTAACGCTTGCCCTGAGTGCGATTTAAGCAATGCTAACTTAAGGAACGCTAACTTGAATAGTGCTGACCTGAGAGGAGCAAATTTAAGCAGTGTCAATCTGAGAGGAGCAAATTTAATTGATGCTGACCTGAGAGATACCGACCTGAGAGGGGCAAATTTAAGCGGGGCTGAATTGAGCTTTGCGAACTTTAGTAACTCAGACTTAAGAGAAGCAGACTTAAGACGCACAGAATTGAGAGAAACTCGCTGGCAAGGTGTCGATCTCAGAAATGCTAACTTAAAAGGGGCTAGATTAAGAGAAAATACGTTAAGTGGTGCAAGGCTTTGTCAGACTATCATGCCCAATGGTAGAAAAAATACTCAGCATTGCGATGATTTTGGTAATTAAACCTGAGTTCAGGTTAAGAAGAGGACGAGCATAACGTCCTTATCTAAGTATCAACTATTTTTCAGCGCTTGCAAAAATGTACCGCGATCGGGTAAAGAAGATTGAGCGCCAAGTTTAGTAACCGCAAGAGAGCCAGCAACAGAACCCCAACGCACCGCATCTCTCAGGGGTTTTCCCGCCGCTAAAGCAACCGCTAAGGCACCATTAAAGGCATCTCCTGCGGCTACGGTATCTATCGCATCGACGGGGATAGCTTCCTGCTAAAAAGACTCTTCTGACCCCGTACACCAAGCCCCTTGGTCTCCTAGGGTGATAATTACTGTATTTGCGCCCTTCTCTTGCAAAACTGCGGCGGCCTTTTTTGCCGTGTCGCGATCGCAGACTTCAAAACCCACCAATTGACTGGCCTCTAACTCATTGGGGGTAATAATATCAACTAAAGAATAAAGCTCCTCGGGGAAAGCCAAGGGAACAGGAGCCGGATCGAGAATTGTCTGGACTCCCGCCCCCTGAGCGATTCGAGCCGCTTCCATAACCGTTGCTAGGGGAATGCCCAATTCCAACAAAACCACTTTTGTCAGTCCTAGCAAATTTTTCAAGTATTCTATTTCTTTTTCCCCAACCGTACCATTGGCTCCCGCAGCACAAGCAATGGTATTTTCTCCAGTTTCGCTGACAACAATGGAAGCTACTCCCGAGTGCATTTTGGGGTTAACGGACATTCCATCGGTGTTAACTCCGGCAACATTTAACGCTAAGAGAAGGGTTTGACCGAAATCATCCCCTCCCACCTGCCCGACAAAATGAACCGCATGGCCGAGTTTAGCAACAGCAACGGCTTGATTTGCGCCTTTGCCACCAAATGCTGAAAAAAATTCGTGACCCATTAATGTTTCCCCCGCACTTGGCAAACGGGGAGCCTTGATCACCAAGTCCATATTGATACTGCCGAGGGCAACAATTGTCATGGGCTTTTTTCAATTGAGATGTAGGGAATAGGATATGGGGAAATTGACCCTCCCTCTCAACATTTTAGCGAAGGATTTTTGCAATTGTAGCGGCGTTGTATGCAACGCCGCTAATTCTTGTCTTTTATACCCTACACCCGATCGCCATTAGGAGCAAAGGCGATCGGGTGTAGGCTCAGTGTTTTGTCTTCAAGCGGGAAACCCTTGCCACTTTTGTTGAAAGCGTTGACTTTCAGCGAGAGCGGGGTTAATGCCAAACCAACGTCCTTGGGGGTCTTGGTACTCGAAAACAAACATACTCCGCAACAGGAGTTGATATTCCTGTTCGCCACGAACTTTTTGTTCTCTGACCACTTGTAGGATTAATTCCCATTCGTGGTCTTCCAGGGCGAGGAGAATATCTTCGCGATAGTTTTGAATCACGGTTTCTACGCAATCTCGGCTAATGGGCGGATCTTGCTGTCGCAAACAGGTATAAAGTAAACCGAGAAGGTTGCGGACGTGACCGCCACTGACCCGACACAGGCGATCGAGGGTTTGAGGACTATCGAAAACCTCTGAGATTAACTCGAGCCGCGCGGGGGGATCCAGGTTCGGAAAAGCACGGACGAGTAGGAGTTGCCGCAATAAGGCCATGCCTTGGATATTATCCTGTCCGTCGCGATCGCAGGCAGGAATCATGGGCAGGATAATGGGGGCAACTCCTCCCCCCAAACGATTTTTCAGGGTTTGATACTCATTGGAAAAAATGAGGGCGAGGGGGATGGTATAGACCAGATGGCAGTTGAGTCGTCCCAGTTGGGAACCGCGATCGATGAATAGGTATTCGGGGAGCGATCGCGTGGGGGTAACTTGACGCGGGGCGATGCGATCGAGGTTATCGACGATGGCCACGAGGCCTTTTTTACCCCTGGCGCGAAGTTCGCGATCGGCCCGCCCTAAGACTTCTTCATTAATCGCCCGCAGAATGCTCTCAGTGCGCGGTTCAAGGGATTGTTTGAGTTGTTCGCGCAGTTTGGGGTTTTCTTTGGTTTTCGCCGTAATACGGGCAATTCCCAAGGAAAGTTCTGCCCCTGCTTCTAATTCGATTGGGGTTTGCAAGAAGGTTTTGACTTCTTCAAATAAGTTGGTAAAGTAGGGGGCTTTGAGTCGAATCCCGGCGGTGGTTTCTAGGGAATCACTGACGGATTTGGCAATGGCGATAAGGATATCGCTAATGCTGACATCCGCCATGTCCAGATCGCGACTGGACTCGAAGTAAACAACATGGTAGTTTTGTTCCTCTAAACGTGCCTTCAAACGCAATAACTCAGTCGATTTGCCACACCCAATATGTCCGCTAAACAGTTGACAGGTTGGTTCGTCGGGGGAAAGGCGAACAATGGTTCGCTCTAAGGTTTCGACGACTTTGCCTCCTCGGACTGAGGAAAAATCAATGTAGTAGGGACGCTCTAAGGCATTAGCTAGATCGATGGTTTTGCTGGGATTGCACGCTTTAAAAAACGGTAGTAGATGCAATGTCATATCCTGATGATTTGTTCTCGATGCACGGCAATGTAGAGCCTATCAGTTTATTTATGACGCATTCTTTGCGATCGGTAAACCGTCCCGACTCCCCTCTCGGACAATTGGCCAATCTTTATGCAGTTGGGCTATGATGCTGGGAAGAAGAAATAGGGAGAAAGAAAATGATGTCTGAATTTCTTTTGTTTTCCTTTCTTTCTTAAATCCAGATAACCTTAGATCGCGATTCAAGCGGGAAGTTTTCAGAGATGACAGATATGGCTTCTGTTTCCTCAACAGATCTCAAACATCGTCGGCAGCAACTCAAGCGCCGTCGGCAGATAAAATTTTGGCAAGGGATGTGGCGATCGCTCTCGATCGTGGGTTTGACGGCGATGATAGTTTGGGGGGTGTCTTTACCGGATTGGACGATTGATGCACCGGAAAGGGTCAAAATTAAGGGGAATAAACTTCTTTCTATTACCGCAATTCGTTCGCTGTTACCCTTATCTTATCCTCAATCGATTCTTGAGATCGAGCCGGAAAAACTCAGCCGCGAAATTGAAGCTAAGGCACCGATCGCCAAAGCAACGGTGATTCGCAAGTTATTACCTCCCAGTCTAACGATTGAAGTGACCGAACGCAATCCTGTGGCGATCGCTTTACCTGCTTTTTCTTCCCCGACTTCTAATAATCCTGAAGTTGGCATTGTGGATGCACAAGGGTTTTGGATTCCTAAAAATAGTTATGCAGATCTCGAAAATACTCTCGAACTTCCCGAATTAATTGTGATTGGCTTAACGGAACAATTTCAACCTTATTGGCCGGAGATTTATCGTGAGGTGAGTCGTGCGGGAATCAAGGTATTTGAAATTAATTTACAATCCCCGAATAATCTTATTTTGAAAACAGAATTGGGTAATGTTCATTTTGGGGGCTATTCTTCGTTTCATTTTCGCCAACAATTGTTGGTTTTAGCTAAGATGCGACAACTTCCCGATCGCGTTCCCACCAGTCAAATTGATTATATCGATCTCAGCAATCCCGATACACCTTCGGTTCAATTAAAGTAATTAACCCGAGTTGCTCTAGGCAAAAAAGAGGGTTTGGAGACCAAACCCCTACCGGCGAAATTACCCTTTAGAGAGAGTATTGCGAAAATTCTTGGCTAGAAGCAGAAAATTAGTGTAGACTTTGACGGATCCCACTAGGCTTTTTACCTGCCAGATGCCTCTTCATCTGTATCATCTCATTGCCTTTCTCATTTCCGCGATCGTCGTCCTCTGGAGTACCCCGGTCGTCAAAACGATCGGCCTCAAAAGCGGCCACGTCGATCGCCCCAACGAACGTAAAGTTCACGAACAACCGATGGTTCGTCTGGGGGGGGTATCCATTTTCATCGGTACAATTTCCGCTTTAGTCATTGTCCATTTTTTGGGAGGATTTAATAATTTACCCCTACACGAACAAGGAAGTCTTTGGGGGGTTCTCCTTGGCGGGATCGGCTTTTTTTTAATTGGTTTAGCAGACGATTTGTTTAATCTCAGCCCCCTTTGGCGGCTGTTAATGCAAATTGCTGTTTCTTCCTCCGTCTGGTTTATTGGGGTTCGCATCGAGTTTCTTTCCGTTCCTTTTAATGGTTTAATCCACCTGGGTGTTTTAAGTTTGCCCATTACAGTTATCTGGTTGACAGGTATGGCAAATGCCATCAATTGGATTGATGGTTTAGATGGGTTAGCAGCAGGAGTATCGGGCATTGCCGCCGTTGTCATGTTCATCGTCACCCTCTTTATGGATCAATCTGCGGCGGCCTTAATTGCCGCCGCCTTAGCCGGAGGAGCCCTCGGATTTTTGCGCTATAACTTTAACCCTGCCCAGATTTTTATGGGGGATGGAGGCGCTTATTTTATGGGATTTACCCTAGCGGGGGTGGGAACGATTGGTTTAGTGAAAAGCACCGCCGTTACTGCTGTTCTCCTGCCCTATTTAATTCTTGCAGTTCCGATTCTAGATATGTCCGCCGTGATTATCTCCCGCTTGAGTAATGGTAAATCACCCTTTTTAGCAGACAAAAGCCACCTGCACCACCGCTTACTCGATGCGGGGATTTCTCAACGATTAACTGTATTGTTTATTTATGCTTTGACCTTGTGGGTAGGTAGTTTAGCGTTAGCCTTCTCGGGTCTTCCCAGTGGTGCTGCCTATGCGATGGGGGCAACCATGTTACTTGCTTATGTTGGTTGGCAAGTTTGGCGTAAAACCAAAGCGACTCGATAATCTCAATTCGCAAATTAAGAAGCTACAAATTGGAAAGGGAAAAAGCGTATGAGTGCTGAAATCATTTGCGTGGGAACAGAATTGCTACTCGGCGATATTCTCAACAGCAATGCCCGATATTTGGGGCAGGAATTCGCAAAATTAGGCATTCCTCACTACTATCAAAGTGTGGTTGGAGATAATCCGGAGCGAATTAAAAGTGTTATTGAGGTCGCGATCGCCCGTTCTTCTCTGCTTATTTTTACGGGAGGACTCGGACCGACTCCCGACGATCTCACCGTGGAAACCATCGCCGCTTTTTTTGAGACTCCCCTGGAGGAACGACCGGAGGTTTTACAGGATATCACGGATAAGTTTGCCCGACGGCGCAGGCAAATGACTGACAATAACCGCAAACAAGCCTTATTGCCCATGGGTGCGGCGGTTTTACCCAATCCGACGGGAACGGCACCGGGTATTATTTGGCAACCTCGGGAAGGGGTTACGATTTTAACTTTTCCTGGGGTGCCATCGGAAATGTACCGAATGTGGGAGGAGACGGCTATTCCCTATTTAAAAAGCCAAGGCTGGGGAAAGGAAATTATTTACAGTCGTCTCTTGCGATTTTGGGGGATTGGCGAATCTGCCTTAGCAACCAAGGTAACTCACTTATTTGATAGTGTTAATCCTACGGTTGCACCTTATGCGGGGAATGGTGAGGTACGCTTGCGGGTGTCTGCTAAAGCTGCGTCGGAATCAGAAGCAAATCTTCTTATCGACCCGATCGCCAGAGAAATTTGCACTATTGCGGGGGATGATTATTTTGGGGCCGATCGCGACACTTTGGCCTCGGTGGTTGGGCAGTTATTGGGCGATCGCCAGGAAACTCTAGCTGTGGCTGAATCCTGCACGGGTGGAGGATTGGGGGCAATGCTAACTGCAATACCAGGCAGTTCTGAATACTTTGCAGGGGGGATTATTTCCTATGCCAATCGCGTTAAAACAGAACTCTTGGGAGTGAGTCGAGAATTACTCTCCCAGGTCGGTGCTGTTAGTGAACCTGCGGCTAAACAAATGGCGGCGGGGGTGAAAAAACAATTGGTTTCTGATTGGAGTTTAAGTGTTACTGGTATTGCTGGACCCGATGGGGGTTCTTCCCATAAGCCCGTCGGTTTGGTTTATATTGGTTTGGCTGGTCCCGATGGCGAGGTGGAGATTTTTGAGTATCGCTTCGGACCCGAACGCGATCGCGACACAATTCGTCACTTAAGTGTATGTCACGCCCTCGATCGCCTGCGCCGTCAACTCATTGCTAGAGGTGACTAACAGCATTTGTGCAGAATTTATGCAGAATTTTCTACGCTTGCCCAAAAAATTAAATTTCTCAATGAGGGAGAAAGATCTGTTTTTTATCTTTCTCCTGACTCGTTATTTTTGACTCATTTCTCAGACGATCGCCGGGGCGGGAATTTTCAGATGGGGATAAAGGGGGAAGCGATCGCATAAGGCTGCAACCCGATGGCGACAATCTTCGGCGATGCTTTCGTCTTCTGGGTTGAGAAGGCGATCGGCAATGATATCCGCGATTTCTATAAATTCCGCCTCTTTCATGCCTCGGGTGGTCATGGCGGGGGAACCCAAGCGCACGCCACTGGTGACGAAGGGGGATTCCGGATCGAAGGGAACGGTATTTTTGTTAGCCGTCACGTTCACTTCTTCGAGAAGGCGATCTGCCGTTTTGCCCGTTATACCAATGGACCGCAAATCGAGGAGAAAAACATGGTTATCCGTTCCCCCGGAAACAATCTTAAAACCGCGTTCTACGAGGCGAGAAGCGAGGGTTTGGGCATTTTTGATGATTTGGGCGCAATAGGTTTTAAATTCCGGTTTCAGGGCTTCTCCAAAGGCAACGGCTTTAGCGGCAATAACGTGTTCTAACGGACCGCCTTGAGTACCGGGGAAAACGGCTTTATTGAATTTTTTCCCTAAATTTTTATCTTGGGTGAGAATGAGTCCTCCCCTGGGACCTCTGAGGGTTTTGTGGGTGGTGGTGGTGACGACATGGCAATGGGGGATAGGATTGGGATGATGTCCCGTTGCTACTAATCCGGCAATATGGGCGATATCTGCCATTAAGTACGCATCAACTTCATCGGCAATTTCCCGGAATTTGGCAAAGTCAATGATACGAGAATAGGCAGAATAGCCGCAAATAATCAGTTTGGGGCGTTCTTTGCGGGCAACTTCGCGAATTTGGTCGTAGTTGAGAGATTCGGTTTCGCGATCGACTCCATATTGTGCGACTTGAAACCATTTCCCAGAAACATTCACAGGAGAGCCATGAGTGAGGTGTCCGCCGTGGGATAAGTCCATCCCCAAAATTTTATCCCCAGGTTCGAGGAGGGCAAGAAAGACGGCAAAGTTAGCTTGTGCGCCAGAATGGGGTTGAACATTGGCACTAGCTGCCCCAAAAAGCTGTTTAGCGCGATCGATCGCCAGTTGTTCGGCGCGATCGATGAATTCACAACCGCCGTAATAGCGCTTTTTGGGCAATCCTTCGGCATACTTATTAGTTAGAACCGATCCTTGGGCGGCCATGACCGCAGGAGAGGTAAAGTTTTCGCTGGCGATGAGTTCGAGGCGATCGCGCTGCCGTTGCAGTTCGAGATTGATAATACTGGCAATTTCGGGATCGGTTTGCAGGAGAAAATCCGAGTTAGTTTTGCTCATAAGAATTAATCTATGGGTTCTATGGGTGCAAGTTTTTCATCATACCGCATTGACAAGGGGCGATCGCGCTCTCGTACTGGAAGATTTGGTTAAGGTATGTAGCTATTTCCACTGTCTGGGCAAAAAATTAAATTAGAATAAGGATAGGTAGTATTCGCGAACGCTTTTGGAGGGGAATCATGTTAGTAATTCTTACAGACGAACAAATGCTTTCTCCCCAACAGGTCTGTTGTAACTGTCTTTTAGCCAATAGTAAAGGTTTACCGCGTTGGCATCAAGGGAAACTGGGGTGCGGTTTGGCTATTTCTGCACGGCGATCGCCTGAACCTCAAAAGGCGATCCGAGGCGATCGCGATGACTATTCCCAAGATCGCGCGAATCTGCCAGAATTGTATGAGTGTAAAATGGGGTTTCGAGTGGTTGCAATTGATTAAAAATATTGATTACAAATAAGTATTTACAATAACTCAGAATAGCCCAAAAAAAGCGATCGCATTGCGCGATCGCTCAAACCAACAATAAACGGGATTACCCCTTATCCTCCATCTCGCGCTTTAACCATTCGAGTTCTTCATCGATCGGGTCTTTTGGCGGTGGAGGAGGCGATACTCGCTGACGTTGCTGCCAGCGCACTTGATTGAGTTCTTGGTCAGAATCATCAATCGCTTTAACTGGACGCTTGGCACGAGGTAACTGAGACCGATTAGCCCGCTTATTCTTCCGTTTCCGCTTCTCCTCCCAATATTGGAGAACCAGATAACGAACCTGATGAATATAAAGCATCAAAAAGACCCATACCCACACCAAAAAATCGTCCTCAGCATCACGCAAAGGAATATTCCCAGCAAAATCATCTAAGACCAGTCCTCTCAGCAACTTATAACCCAAAATAACAAACAAACAACTGCCAATAGTAGTGACCCAATCAACCCAAGACTCATGCCAGAACTGCTTAGGAGGATTCCACGACCATGAGAGAGGCTTTTGACGAAACAAGTTGCAGATCGCCGCCACCAACTGACGAACATGAGCATGAAGCCAAATCGGCCCCGCGATCGCCACTCCCACCAAAGGGATAACCATCACAACACCTAAACCCCTAGTAATAACTGTTATCAACCCAGCCATACCACCAAACACCAAGACAAAAATTCCAACCACAATCCCCGACATTGCGATCGAATTAATCCCAATAATCATCCGAACAAAACAGCGAGGGTAAGGAAACCATCTCGGATAACGCATAAATACAAAATTGACTCATTATCTCCAGAATCTCACAAATGGAAACAATGTGCTTATCCTAACAATACAATAATCTGTAATCCTTCCTTAGTTTTTTTGTTCTTACAAAGTTGACCTGCTCCCCCAGATTGCAGATAATCTTAGTCTGATGTGGCAGAAAAAGGTAATTCAACAAAGAAAGTCGTTCCTGTTTCGTGACTGGTTTCAAAATAAATTTGACCGTGATGTGCATCGATAATTGATTTCGCGATCGCGGTACCGAGTCCAGTTCCTCCTTGTTTTCCATAGGTCACAAAGGCTTCAAAGAAATTCTCGCGAATACTTTCAGGAATGCCAGGACCATTATCACGAATTTCAATGCGAATGCGATCGGAAAACTTTCTGACTAATAGATCGACATTGCCTCCATTACTATCAAAAGCCTGCACGGAATTAATAGCAATATTTTGAATCACCCGCATCAGTTTCATATCATCAAACTCAACAATCAAATCTTCAGGACAAGTAATCGAAAAATCAACTCTTTCATCCTGAAAATAAATCCGATTGAGTTTTTCAAAATGCTTTAATGTTTCTAGAATTTTAATAGGACGTTTACGCAAAACTGCACTTCCCCGAGCAAATTCTAATAATTCTTCGGCCATAGCAGCCATGCGGGTTGCTTGTGCCTGAATTAAATTACACCATTCTACAGTTTCTTCATCATCTGGGTACATTTCTCGAACCATACCACTAGATAATTGAATGCCACTCAAAGGACTCTTAAGATCGTGAATAATGGTATTCACCATTTCTCCGACCAAAACCATTTTTTCTTTATAAGCAAGCTGTTTGACATATTGTTCTGTAGTGGTTCGCAAACGCTGAATAACATAGTGAAAGAGTTTAAGAACAACTTCACCATTGGTATTATTGAGAATCTCGATCACGATATTGCGAGGAATTTTAGCCAAGACAGCACGGCCGCGAACGATCGCCTGCGCGCTGCGAGGCTGTCCGTCCAAAATTCCAAATTCGCCGAAAAAATCATTGGGGACAGCTTGCGCGACAATTTGAAAATTATTTCCCGTAATTTGTTTTCTGAATAAAATTTCTCCTTCGAGGACCAAGTAGAGAAAATCGGGTATTTCTCCTTCCTCAAAAATAATGGCATCATCTGGAAAAGTTTCAACCGTTGCTAATTGACAAAGTTTTGCAGATCGTTCGGAATCAAAGAATTTGACAAATTGGTGTGCTTGAATGTCCATGAGAAATTGGCGACATTAGGATTCTAAAGACGGTGGATCGATCATATCGCAATCGGTTGCTTTCGTCGCTTAAACCCTTTATTTGTTTTAAGAAAAGACGTAAAATATAAAGCGATGAGGAGAGAAAAAAGATGCCGTTTTATTTGGGGCTAGATTTTGGGACATCGGGAGCCAGGGCGATCGCCATTGATGAGGATAAAATCCCCTGCTGGGAGGGACGAGTGGATTTTACGATTTGTTCCCATACAACTACAATGTGGCGTGAAGCCTTGTTTGCATTATTGGCTCAAATTCCTCAAGCAATGCGTAGGGAAATGAGGGCGATCGCCATTGATGGGACTTCCTCGACAGTGCTATTATGCGACGATCGCGGGGAGGCGATCGCGGAACCCCTACTTTACAATGATGCCCGAGGGGGAGAGGTGGAGGAGGAAATTTGCGCCATTTCTCCCCCCGATAGTGTTGTCCGCAGTGCAACTTCGAGTTTGGCGAAATTATTATGGTGGGAAAAATACGGATTTTGCGATCGCGCGGCTTATTTTCTCCATCAAGCAGACTGGTTGGGGTTTCAACTGCACGGACAGTTAGGGATTAGTGACTATCACAATGGGCTGAAATTGGGCTATGATGTGGAGCGCCTCTGTTATCCCGACTGGTTGACCCAGTTATCTTTGCAACGATTGTATCCTCGTATTGTTGCCCCTGGGACTCCTGTGGGGGAAATGCAGCCGCATCTGTGCGATCGCTTTGACTTTCCGCGAGACTGTGTTATTTGTGCGGGGACGACGGATAGTATCGCCGCTTTTCTGGCTAGTGGTGCGACTCAACCGGGAGAAGGGGTGACTTCCCTCGGTTCAACTTTGGTGTTAAAACTGTTGAGTGCAACGCGAGTAGAAGAAGCGCGATCGGGGATTTATAGCCATCGTTTGGGGGATTTATGGCTTGCGGGTGGGGCTTCTAATACGGGAGGTGCGGTTTTACGGCACTTTTTCGGGGATGAGGAGTTACAGAGGCTTAGTTCCCAAATTGAAGGCGATCGCGAGAGTCCTTTGCAATATTATCCGTTATTGACAGTGGGGGAGCGTTTTCCGATTTCTGACTCCCATCTTGCACCTCAATTGGAACCTCGTCCAGAAAATCCTGTTGCTTTCTTACACGGTTTGCTGGAGGGTATAGCACGGATCGAAGGGATGGGCTATCAACGATTACAAGATTTGGGTGCAACAGCGCTCAAACGGGTTTATACGGCGGGAGGCGGCGCGAAAAATCCTCAATGGGAAACCATTCGACACCGCCATCTTCGCGTCCCTATGGCTGCGTCTCAATGCTTAGAAGCCGCTTTTGGGACGGCACTGCTGGCACAAGGTTTTCCTCTGCCTTGATTTTAAACTAGATTAAAGTTTAGTTTTCTGCTTTTGTAAATCGGGCTTTTTGAAAGGAGAATGATGCACTCCAAGAGGCAGAAAAATAGTTAAAACTTCTCCTTGTTGGGGACGTTGACGAATTGTTAGTTTTCCTCCCAATATCTGAAAAAGATTTTTGGTGACATCAAGATTTAAACTTAAATTTCCTGTTTCGGGTTGGAACATTAATAATTGTCCCATGGACTTTAAAGAGTGGGTTAAAGAAACATTTTCTGAAACCAGTTGTACTTTTAATTGATGTCCTGCTGTCGCAACTTGAACTTGCAATTGTCCTCCAGTTGGTAAACTGCGGGTAAAACTTTCCATGAGTCCCGAAAGGACGCGACTCAACATTTCTGGGTTGCTGAAAACAGTCGGTAATTGTTCGGGAAGCAAGATATCAAGGGTTATATTTCTTCCTTGTGCTTGTTTTTTCCAGCGAGGAATATTGTGTTGAATAATTTGTTTGAGAGAAATGGGAATTAACTGCACATTTTCTGATTTTATCGGTTTGCTTTCTAACTCCGCAGCCCGAAAAATAAGTTCCATGCGATCGATTTGTTCCGTACATTCGCGATCGATAATTTCCAAACGTTCGATCGCTTTAGGAGCAAGATTTTCTTGCTTTTTCAATAGTAACCGAGTTAGCATCCGAATGGTTGTCAAAGGAGTGCGTATTTCGTGAGTTAGTGCTTGCAGTAATTCGACTTCAGAAATGAGATCGGATTCTATTATTTTTTCTTTATCTTCCTTTTTATCACAGGAAATATTAGCGGTAGTTTGTACGGAAATCAGGGGAGAATTATCGGGTAAATTTGTCAACAAACGGCGACTAAAGGCCGTTACAAGGCGATAATCTGGAGTTGGAGAAGGGACAACGCGATCGGCAATTTTATCTAGGGAAGCAAGGCGATCGCTACAGAGAATCATAAGGCGCGATCGCAGGGTTTGCCAAGCTAATTTTACAACATCAGGATCGAAGGAAAAGCGAAACTGTACTTTTCCATTTACTCCTTTTCCCAAAACTAAAACTAACCCAAATTGAGGGGTTAAAGCAAGGCAAAATCTTTCGTTAGCAAGAGGATCGGTAGCAAGGAGAGGGTATTCTGGAAATGTTGGTAGTTTTGTCTGTTGAGATTGACAAAAAGCGGCAGGTAGGGAAAATTGCGGTTGGCGTTTTGGGGCAAAAACTCCCACTTTCAAGTGAGAAAATATTTCGGGTTTACATAAAACCGGGGTCGATCCTGACAGTAATAATCCTTGACAAGTTTCCTTCAAAGTTGCACTCTCAGAGGGGATTAATTTCAGCAATAATTGTTCTAGTGAGGCGATCGCGCTGTACCATTGACTCTCTGCTTTTAACAGGGTGTTAATGGAATATAGGGTATCGGGTTGGGAATTTTGCTCATCTTTTTCCCAACTTTCCTCACTTTTTTCTACCACTTGACTTAAAGTGGGTAACGACCAATCTAGTCCAACCATTCCTCTCTACCCTCTTACAAAAACTCGCGTTTGAAGGTGACGACATCCCTCCTGTTAGTTTAATATTAACGCTTTTACTGTTTCTACCATAGCAGGAGAACCGAACCTTTGCCGTTATCAGTCACCAGTCACTCGTTATTAGTCAGTTAGCTTGTAGTTTTGCGAGAATTTTTCTGAATAGTTGGATGATAATTTCTTCGCTGTTGTCTCGGACAAAAATATTATAATTGGGATGAGAATTAATTTCAATTAACCACAATTGATTGTGGCGATCGCGGGCAATATCAAATCCACCATAACTGATGTCGAGATTTTGAAAGACGGGATTAACAAAATTTTGGATTTCGGTGACGATCTGGCGATCGGTAATATGTCTTGCTTTTGCCCCTTCCCAATGTAAGGGGCTTAAATTTCCTGTGAATTTTGCATTTTTATTGTCTTTATTATAAAGTAAAATGAGTTCTCGGTCTAAAAATACGGCTCGATATTCTTGTTCGATGTTAATATATTCTTGCGCTAAGGCCACATAATCGCTATTTTTACTATGAGTATCAAAAATTGTTTTTAGGGAATTATTCGCTTCTCGTTCATTTTGACATAAAAAAACATTATTTCCCGATGTTCCGCGATTTCGTTTAATAATGACAGGGAAGGAAAAATGAGTTTGGATTTCTCCTATAATTTTTCCAACTGTGTCGAAATGCAAATATTGCTGATATTTTTCGTCGCAAAAAGGAGTTAAAAATGCCAGGGTTTTAGGATTGTTGACACAATCTTTAAGGAGTCTATAGGTATATTCTTTGTCGATGAGAATTTTGGCGATCGCCTGACTGATGAGGGGAACTGTATAGTTGACAAAGTAATAGTTTTGTTGTAATTTAACTCGAACTAAGTTTTCTGTAGGGTGAAGGATATCGTAATCGATTTTTAGTTGTTTACACGCCTCGATTAAAATGCGAATATTTGTTAGCATATTGATTTAATGATAAATTTAAAAAATTGCTTGCGTTCGGCATTCTAGTTTTAGTATTATAGACAAAATAAAATCAGAAAGCAAGATAAGCCAATGAAGCAAAGATATACATTCAAACTATTGAATTTAGCTGCATGGTGGGGGATCAGTTTTACACTGGTACTCCTTCCTTCTTCTCCCGTTAACAGTCAAAATCTTGAGAGTTTTCTGCGCCAACCCCCTCGATATTGCCCGGAGAATGGAGGCAGTGGAGAAACCTTAATTCGCTATGTTACAGAGAGTTTTTACATCTATGTTTGTCAAGGGGGAAGAGGAGGCGATCGCAATGGCTTAGATTACTATAGCATCAATCGTCAAGACCCCAATAAATTCATCAGAGTAGCGGCGCTTCCCGGTGAAAATGAGCATGAATATTATGGCAGAAGCGCGATCGCGCTTTATCAGATTGATGACTCTCAATTGACGATCCTTGAAAATGGTGAGATAATATTAACAGAACCCGTTCAATCTTGCATTAAAAAAGATGGAAATTTGTGTAATGGAACATTTTTATATGATTCCGAGGAAGGGTCTGCTTTTGAACCTTTTGCACAATGGCCGCCGAGTTCATCAGAACTAAAGCGTTTCCTTGGTCGCAATGCCCAAGTTGTTTCCCAATTTCTAGAAGAGTTGGACTATTCCCCCAGATTTTACCGCGATTCTACCGTGGGAAAAATGTATGTTGATACTGGTAGAGGAATGCTCAATTTTTGGTTTTCCCTCGATACTAATGAATCTATTTATCGGGTAGAATTTTACTAAAATTGTGCGATTCAAGATTTAATCATTACAGAAATCAAAGTTAATTTCTTGTTTATTGAAGGGTAAATCTTGATTAATTGCCTCAATTTCCTGCTGTTCCATATCGTTGATTTCATCAATATAAGAACAGAGAATTTTTCTCATGCGAGGGTCATAAAAACGATGTAAACTATGGTTAGGTGTTGCCAGAAATCCTCGGCGGCGCTTATGTCTTCCTCCTGCCCCTGGATCGAACATTTGAATACCTTGAGAAATTGCCCATTCAATGGGTTTATAATAACAGGCTTCAAAATGAAGACAATCAAACTCTTCTAAACTGCCCCAATAACGTCCGTAAAGGTTCTTATCTTTTCGCAGACAAAAAGACATCCCAACGGGTTTTCGGGTATCTTGTTCGTCAGAATAAGCCGCAAAGAGAACAACGCGATCGCTATAATTGGGATACAATTGCTCAAAAAATTTGCGCGTTAAATATTGACTACCCCAATAAAATTTACTACAGGTACTGCTGTAAAATTGATAAATCATAGGATAAAGAAAATGGGGAATTTCTTCTCCGGTATAAACTTCCATTCTTAACTTAGCTTTGGTCACAGATTTTCGTTCTCGTTTGATATTGCGTCGTTGGTTAGCATTAAAAACCTTTAAATAGTCATCAAAGGTTTGAAAGTCCAGATTTCCCCAAATATAACTATGATGCAACCAACTACTAAACCCATGAGATTCCATCACTTTACGCCATTCGGGATCGACAAAGAGAAAATTGCATCCCGAGAGTTGATTGCGATCGCAAAAATGGTCGATCGCCGCGACCATTATTTCTGTTAAAGTATCCTCATCTTCTCCCTCTGCCATTAAAAAACGATAACCGACAGCAGGAGTAAAAGGGGTCATTCCCAACAGTTTTGGATAGTAAGAAACCCCCAAACGATGCGCGAGGTCCCCCCATTGATGGTCGAAAACAAACTCGCCGTAACTGTGACCTTTAAGATATAAAGGGGCTGCTGCAACCAGTTGGCGATCGCGCCATACGGTTAAATGACAAGGTTGCCATCCTGTTTTTGCTGCTACACTACCAGAGGTTTCGAGATTATTCAGCCATTCCCATTCTAAAAAGGGCGTTTCGAGA
>NZ_JAYGHV010000296.1:0-18463 GCF_034932145.1 Spirulina sp. 06S082
CCAACCCTCTAAATCCCCCAAGTGTGGGCGACTTTGACTCCGGTTCCCCCCAGATTTGGGCAGGGTTGTTTCACTCTCGCCAGAGAAAAATTAAGATGGAAGAAAGTGAGTGGAAGAGCTGGAAAAATGACGTTAGTAGAATTACTCAAAAATGTACCCGAAAATCGCAGTGCAAGAGGAAAAATTCACGAACAATGGTTTGTGCTGATGCTAATGATAATGGGAGCAATGTGTGGCTACTGGGGTTATCGCCCACTCGAAGAGTTTAGCCGAACATATGCCCAACAAGTGTGTGAACAACTGGGGATAAGTCAACCCGAGCGCTTGCCCTCCTACTCAACCTTTCGACGAGTGATAATGAGCATAGACTTTAACCAATTTGCCGAAGTGTTCAATCAATGGAAAATAAAGCCATCAGCGAACAGCAGGTGTTGCAACAGATACTGGCAGTCTTAGACCTAAATGGAGCCGTATTAACCGCCGATGCTCTACATTGTCAAAAAAAACAGTCCGACAACTGCGTCAACAAGGCGCTCATTACTTCCTCTGTGTCAAAAGGAATCACAAAAATTTTTACCAATGGTTAGAAACTACTGCTTTGACTCATCAACCCATTGATGTGCATCAGACAGACGAATGCAGCCACGCTCGCCAATACCATCGTCGTCTTTCGGTTTATGACTCTCTTGGTGATTGGCACTCAGATTGGCCGGGCTTACAATGTTGGGTTAAAGTTGAGCGTTGGGGTATTCGCCATGGTAAACCTTTTGCTCAAACTCACTACTACATCTCCGATTTATCTTTGAGTGCGGCTGAGTTTTTAGAACATGGACGAGAGCATTGGAGCATTGAGAATCGGTTGCACTGGCCTAAAGATGTTCTTTTGCATGAAGATTCTTCTCGCCAACTTAGCAACAGCAATGCTCCCGCTAACTGGTCAACTGTACGCAGTTTCTTTATTACTATTGCTCGTCGTTTGGGCTTTGATTCCATTGCTACTGCCATGCGTCATCTTGCTAATCAAGTTCAGCAGATTTTTCTCTCCCTACAATGAAACAGCCCTGCCTTTTTAAGGGGGATTTAGGGGGATCGAAACGTATCCTATTTTTAACTAGCAACTCGGGTTATCAAATATCAATCATTATGAGGAATTACGATCGCGCCACAATAATAAACTCCCTAAAACAATGGGGGGAACTAAGATCGCGATCGCCGCATTGAGAGAAGTCGGCGCGATCGCCAAATAAGGAGCAACATATTTAATCAATGCTGAAATTATCCCCGAAAGCAGAATAATTTTCAGAATAAAAACAATTTGACTTTGCATTATTAATTCTCAATTCCTGCATGATAAGAACTGCGAACCAAAGGAGCAGAACGCACGTGAGAAAAACCCAAAGAACGAGCTATTTCACCCAAGCGATCGAACTCCTCGGGAGTCCAATATTTGCGGACGGGTAAATGCTCTAAAGAGGGGCGCATATACTGCCCTAAAGTCAGGCGATCGCAGCCCACAGCCCGTAAATCCTGCATCGTTTGCACGATTTCCCCCTCGGTTTCCCCATGCCCTAACATTAAACCCGATTTGGTCGGGATCGTCTCATCAACCTCCTTAACCCACTGCAATACCGCCAAAGAGCGATCGTACTTCGCCCCCCGACGCACGGGGGCTTGTAAGCGCTCCACCGTTTCGATATTGTGGTTATAACAGGCAGGTTTAGCCCTCGCTACTCGCCCCACTCGTTCCCGTTGCGCCTCTTTACCCCCTTTCCCTCCCCAAAAATCCGGCGTGAGAACCTCAATTTGCGTCCCTGGATTGAGTTGGCGAATAGCGGTCATCGTCTTCACAAAAAAGCCCGAACCCCCATCGGGCAGATCGTCCCGCGCCACGGAAGTGAGAACCGCATAACGCAGCCCCAATAAGGCGATCGCCTCCGCCACCTTGCGCGGTTCTTCCGCATCTAAAGGCATGGGCGCACGTCCCTTCTCCACCATACAAAAAGCACAAGCACGAGTGCAAGTCTGTCCCATCAACAAAAATGTCGCCGTTTTCTGAGCATAACATTCCCCTCGGTTGGGACATCGCCCTTCCTCGCAAATGGTGTGGATCTGTCGCTGCTTAATAATTCTTTGTACAGTGGAAATTTCACTGGCCGCCCCCAAGGGACGACGCAGCCAAGGCGGGAGAGCAGTAATTTCCTCTCGCCATTGTTTAATAGTAGCGGGGATTTCAGGGCGATCGGGCATGGCAGTCAAATTCGCGTCTATTTGCCCCCATTGTAGACCGCAAAGGCTTCTCCTCCCCCAAGATTCTCAGAATTAGCACAGAATTACCCCCTTAAATCCCCAGCATCTGCCTCCCACTCTTTTCCCATAGGCTAAACTGAGTTAACATCAGTTTGTCTGCTTATTCGCCTCTCAAGGAGTCAGTTGTGGCCAGTCAAAAGATCCTCGTTATTGATGACAGCCGGGTTATCCGACGCATGGTTAAAGATATGCTTCCTGTGGGTAACGTGGAAGTGATTGAAGCGAAAGATGGTAAGGAAGGATTAGAATTAGTCCGCCAATCTAATCCGACTTTAATTATGCTGGATTTTTTGCTCCCTAAAAAAAGCGGCTGGGAAGTCTATCAAGAAATTCAGAAAGATGCAAAATTGCGCTTTATTCCCTTAATGTTAATGTCAGGGCGCAAGGAAGAGGTAACGGAAAAATTGCCGGAACCATTTCAGTATTTTGCTTTCGTCGAAAAACCTTTTGAAAAAAAACAGTTATCTGAAGCGATTAAAGACGCAATTCAGAAGTCAAGAATCCATAAAAAAGAACAGCCTGTTACTGAAGCGAAACCCGCCGCTACTGTTGCGGCTGCATCTCAAAATGTTGCATCTGGGGCGACGGTTTCTAATGCAGAAATCGAAGATCTGAAACTGCAAATGGCCAAGATGCAAAAGGAAATCAATACCCTCAAACAACAAATGACCAAATTAATTACCTTTATCAAGCAAAAACTGAAATAATCCGTTTATCAGTCACCCGTTACCAGTTAGGGATGAGGGGATCGGAGAAATCCTTCCTTTATCCCTCGTTTTCCCTCTTTTTTCGCGTTATAATAAAACTTTACAATTCTTAAATCTCTTTTTATGTTGCCTCAAGCTCAATCTTTACCTGCAATTAGTAGCGCTATTTTGCTGACGACTTTTTTTGCGATCGCCTTTGGATTCGTGTTTAAAGATATGTTGGAATATCAAGTAGACTTTTGGGCAAAAAATCGTCAAACTCAGGACATAATTAACTATAAGAAGCCTCAAATGCTTGTGGCCTACTTAGGACTAACTTTTTTTCTCACTTTTTTTGTGGGAGAATGTCTTTCAGTTTTTAAAATTGGTTACTTATTCGCCGGTGGAATCGCCTTGTTTGTTGTCTTACCTACGGCTCTTTTAATGTGGGTGCAACTCGGTTCGATGTTAGAGTTACTTTCACGAGGTGGTTCAGAAGCGATTTCTATTGATACTTATTTGGAAGAGAAAGCCATGAAAATAGCAGCGAAAAAATGAAATGCGTTTCTTTGGAGATTGTATTATAATGTAATACGACATTCAAGAACAGAAAGATCGTGCTGAGTGAATCTCGTCTGCGAAAAATCAGTAAATATTTAAGTTATCATCTGCGACATCATCCTGATGAACTGGGTTTGGAACTGGAAACGGGGGGTTGGGTGGACGTGACTCAACTCCTTGCTGCTTGTCGTCAAAATCAATTTGTCATTCAACCCGTCGAGTTAGAAGAAGTGGTCGATCGCAATGACAAAAAACGCTTTTCTTTCAACGAAGATAGACGTAAAATTCGAGCCAATCAAGGACATAGCGTTGAAGTCGATCTAGAATTAATACCCCAAACTCCACCCGAGGTACTTTATCATGGTACGGGACACAAAGCCGTCGCTGCTATTCTCAAGGACGGATTATTAAAAATGTCTCGTCATCACGTACATTTATCCAGCGATCGCACCACAGCCAAAAAAGTAGGTCAGCGTCATGGAAAACCCGTTATTTTTCAAGTGAATACCGTCGCGATGTCTGAAGCAGCTTATGTTTTTTATTGTTCTCAGAATGGTGTTTGGTTAGTCGATCGCGTTCCCGCAGAATACTTAATCAAATTATAAAGCATTGCAGTTTTAATGAATATGAATTCAGGATATTGGCAAGACGAGAATAATCAGAATAATCAACAGCAAAGCCAGGGATTATTGGGGTCAGGATGGCGACCTTTAGAACGCAATTTTGATCTTAATTTTTTCTTTTATTTAGTTCAAAACGATCCTTGGGAAGTTGCTCAAAAATCCTTAGATTGTGCCAGCGATCTTGCCGATGCTGTTGGACGGAATAACTATGCGTGGTGGGCAAATATACTCAACTTATTTTCCGAAAAAACCCACAGTCAATTTAATGAATTCTGGGAATATATTACTCCTGCACCTCCTTTTCCCGATAATCGTCACGGAGAAGTTTTAAGCGTAGAAACTCCCGTGGTGCAAATGGTGAATCGTCATAGTATTCCCATCGATTATGCCCTCAATCGCCTGCAAGAAATCACCCTATTTAAAATCTTAGATTTATTAGGTCAACCGAATACGATTCTGCAATATTATTTAGAGCGTTACTTTTACTATCCTGTCGAACGCTTTGTTAATTGGGAACGATTGGAAGTTTTAGGCACAATTTACGTTTACTGGGAAAAATATCAAGTTTGGTTAGAGATTTATTCCTACGAAAGAGGACGACGGACTTATGTATTAATGGCTAAAGATATTACACCCTTGGTAAATAAAGCAACCTATAATTTAGCAGTTGTTCTCAGTGGCTATCAGAGTCGAGTCGGACAAGTGCAAAGCGAATATTCAATTCGTTCCTTTCCCAAAGATATTCAAGACTTTACCGACACCGTACAACAGCAAATTCTAACCTGCGATCGCCTAGCGGTTTTAGCCCAAGGAGAACCGGGAACGGGAAAAACCGTCTGGACTCAAGCCGTAGCCAAGGAAATTTTAGTCCCGTTGGGTTATACTGTTTTTATTCTCGATCATGACGCGATCGAAAATTTTGTCCCGCCGAGTTATTTAGAAAGAATTTGCTTGATTGTCAATGAAGCTGATAATCTGGCGCAAGATCGGGGTAGTCTTCCCGCTCAAAATAGTAATAAAACCGAGCATATTTTAAGTTTATTAGATGGGACATTATATCGCAGTGTCGTGGATGAATCTCGCCCCCAAAACCAACAAAAATTAGTGGTTTTATTAACCTGTAATACAACTAAACGCCTCGATCCGGCGGTATTGCGTAAAGGACGCATCGATTTAATTGGCGAATTTGTCCATAAATTTGTTTAATTAACTCCCTTTTTTGCTTTCAGATCCAAAAAAATACATTCAAAGATGATAACTTATCGTAAGTTGCGGAAGAGCCAAAGCATCTCCCGTTTCCCGACTCGCGAATCCTTTCACCGATCGCGCTGTAGTTTCATCTCCCAACAGTAGCCAGCCGAAATTCTCCTCGGGAGAGTCCAGCCACCGTTGCACATCTGCTAACATTTCTGGGGATTCCCACCGATAACTCCCCCCATCTCCTACCCTTTGCACTGCACTGACGCGATCGCAAAAATCTCCGCCCAAATTAGACCACAACGACCCATCATAAAACCGATGCACCCAAGTCGCATCCCCCTCGGTAGCCCGATCGCCTTGTCCTCCGCGATGATAGGATTCTCCCTCACCCCAATCTTTTAAAACTCGGTGTAGTTCGATGGGATAATCTCCTTGTGGCGATCGCATTACTGTTAACGTTAAAGAAGCGGCAGTGATTTGAGCATTTGAGGGAAGGCGATCGCTCAGATCGAAGGCCAGTAAACCCCGTCTCAGACTCTCTTTCGGTTGATTGGTACGACCGACAAAAAACATTTCCCCCTGACCATTGCTGATATCTCCCGTTACACTCTCAATCAGAGTATTATCCTGACTCGGGGAAAAAATTTGGCTTTCTTGTGCCGATACTGGGGCGATCGAGGTGGCGGTTAAAAATGCAATTAAAACGGCGATCGCAAGATATTTTACGGCTTTCACGGTGTTTTCTCCTGAAGGGGTGCATCTCTAGGATAATCAAAATAGAAAACAGCGAGGCGTTTTGTCTCGCTGTCTGAATTGAATCTGGAAACAGTTCTTTATATTGCACAAAAACAGGAGGTGATAAAGTTCGCACCGGGTGAGATATTAACTCTTTGTGTTACCCCAGTCCACTCTCCATTAGCAACCTCACAAGCAACAGGACATTGTACTTGGATGTCGAAGTTCAAACCAATAGAAACGAAACCCGGTACCGGGGGAAGTCCACAGACATTTTCACAACCACAAACAGACATTTCATTCCAGACTGTAGTTGTCCAGTTACCATTCCAATTTCCCCCCACAGTGCCACAAACAACAGGGCATTTTAAGTCTGCATCACTATTATCCCAAATCGGACCGGCTTGGATGTCTGTTGCAAAAGCATTAGCAGCAAAGGCAAAGACAGCCACAAACACAAACAGACCATAAAACACCGATCGCATTACAGCAGCAATCATTTTCTTGACAGCATCTTTATTCATTATCTCAACCTCAAATTTTAATCTTTTGGACAAACTTTAATAGAGAAAAGGGAAAGCGCGATCGCATCTGCAAAACTGCAAAGATTTTCGGACTTGAAGATGCGATCGCATAAACTATTCACCCCTTCAAACTCGCAATCCTCTCTGCATTACGCAGGGACTTCGCAAGTCTTGGGAGGAATTTCCGATTGAGGAGGATACATGGGGATATTGTTACTATCAACCATTAAAGATCCATCCGCATTTAAAGGATTAAAGGCTTGAGGATATGAAGGAGGATAGTATCGTTCCTCATCGGCTGATATTATTATGGTTGCTTGGTCGGGAGACAGGGATTCAGTCACGGGTTCACAAGGGTTGTAATTGTAACCCTCATACTGAGGAGCTTCATTTTTCCTCACGTAAACATTCTGCATCATGCCGAGGTCTTCGTGAATGAGAATATGACAGTGGAAAACATACTCACCCCAAAAATCCCAGAAGCGACTTTTGATTTTAACGTGACCCGGTGTAACCTGAACCTTACCATTCTCATCAAGGATAGGATCGCCATTGGCATCGACAACAGAAAAAGCGGGAGGAATGCCAATGGTATCCCACCAACGACCTACCCCTTGTGGATTAAAGCCATCGCCTTCCGTAAGACTTGTATTGACATTTTTATCAAAGTTGGGGTCGTAGCGCTCTTCAAGTAAGAAGGGATTAACATGAATGTGGAAAGGATGGATCAAATTGCTGTAGTTGAAAATAATCCACTCTTCACAGGTATAGAGCTTGACAACCTGTACCGTTTCTTCAACTGGAGTATGTTCTGTGTAAGTATACGTGGGGAAGGTGGCGATATCGTAGTCACCAACCGTTGGTACCGCGTCAAGGTCTGCGGGTTGAGTATAGACAGTATCCTCTCCATCCATCCCAGCATACGCTGTGTCATTAATGCGAAACTCTCGGGGAATGGGATACGCATCTTTGTACTTTGTCGGTTTAGGTGGATTGCCAGTATTAGGTTCTCCTTGCACATTGACGCTATTACAACCGCCAGACGATTGGCCTGCCTGACTGGTAATATTGAAGACCAACGGCCGACAGTATTTACTCCCATCGGGATTTTTGAGCAGTTGAGTATCGGGGATAGGTTGGATATAGTTGGGAAAACTGCCTGGAATCGTGGTGGGAATTGATTTTGGGTTTGAAATCTGTCCTTCCACTTCGATCCAAGCAAGAACTTGAGGTGCAGGTTGAGCGCCCCCACCTCCTCTGATATTTCCCTGCGCCGGTAGTTGTTCTTTGGCAACAAGATATGTTCCAGCAGTACTAAGGTGAATCAAAAAGTCGGCTCGGTTTGCTGCTGCCATATCCCACTGCGACCAAGGTTCGGGAGCATCTCCATAGAAACTAATCCCATCGATCGCAATTAAATGCAGCCAATCATCTTGGCTCGCCGGAACTTCCACATTTTGTTCCGCATCAGGAGTAAGATCGATCTCCAAACTCGGATCGATAACGTGCCATAGTTTAACGCGAATAAAACCGGCGGGTGTTGCTGTTCCATTGATAAAACGCCAACGGTGCAGTTCTCCAACCTGCATTTCTAATGTGGGTTGCACCACGCCATTGACGGTGAATGTGTTGGTACTTGGACGGCCGCCTCGGAAACCGCAAGTATAAATTTCTTCATCTAGAGGACGGTTTTGGGTGGTTGTATTGGTTACATCTGGAGGATAGGGATATGCTGGATCGGGAACTGAAACTGCTTTCTCTACCGAACCGAGTAATTCTTGGATCAGCCAGACTACATCTCGGTCAACATGGATTTTAGCATTGCCTTCCTCTTCGATAATGAAGGCACCTGCCATACCATCTACAATATGGAGGGCTGTGGAACCGTGGGTGTGAGCGTGAAACCAGTGGGTACCGGGAGCATGAAATGTCGGTAACTGTACGCAATAATTATGCTCGGTACCAGGCTCCAACTCAAAGAGCATATCATCGGAGGAAAGAACGGCTCTGGTGGTTTCAGTGCCACAAACGGGATTGTTCTCCGCATCAAGGCTAATCGGCGAAACGTGAAAGCCGTGAAAATGCAGGTTAGCTGTGGAGAATTGTCTCGGGCGATCGAGAACCCCTGGAGCGCCAGTATAAGCAGAAGGAGGGATGGGGGGAATACTACCACCACTTTCTGCCATCATATTGTGGAAGGTAAGATTGAGGGAATTTAATCCGGGGTCGCTGGGTTTGAAACGAAAAACTGGTCCCGGTACGGCATAATTGGTTTTTCCTCCAAAGGGGCCTTGAAGACCGTAAGCTCTGGTTGGAAATGGATTGGGGATTGGGCTAGGGGAGAGGGAGCTTTTAATTTCAACTTCTGCGTTACCCACAAATAAATTGCTCAGATTATCGCGACTGCCAATACAGCCATTGGTAAGCTCTTGGAAAGGAACGGGATTGGTGGGTATTGAGACGGTGTCGAGGTTTGCTGCTCTTTTCTTAAATTGCCTCAGTTGAAATTTTGCTCCTTTTTTCTCTCCGGCAGCGATCGCCGAGTGGGGTAAGGTTAAAGCGGCGATCGCGCCAACTCCGGTACTCAAAAATAAGCGTCGGGTCAGACCCGATGGGGCGTTTTCTTGCTCCTGTGGGTCTGAATATTTTGGTGATTCTTCATTTTGTGTCATTCGCTGTTCTCCTTTGGGATTTAAGGCGATCGCGATCGGATTTTCTCCGCGATTTTCTCCGATCGCCGCGATCGCCTATAGGTTCTCTTGACTCAATAAGGCAGTAAATTTATTTAAGGTTTGTGTTTGAATTTCTCACACGATCGCATCAACTCTCAAAAACTTATCCCTAGTACGGAGAATAAGAGATAATTATCTTAGAACTTAGGTGGATCTGACACTGATTCTAAGTTCTTTTCTCTTTCCCAGTACGACAGACTGTCAATAATGTTATAAATATTTACAGAGGGAGTCTATAAAACTATAAAGTAGGATTTTCGTTATTCTTTCGGAGCGGCACTTTGATATTTGCAATAAAAAAACAATGCCCGACTGCATTTAATGCAGTAAGACATTGCCGGAACAACAAAAAATTTAAGATTTTTCTTCCTGTTGTTCTTCTCGTTTATTAACTTGAGGGAATAAAAAATTAGTCAATTATCCCTTGCGAGCTTCTACACGGATTTGATTCGCTTCATCCATTAAATTCGCGATGTTTCTTCTCCAATCTCCGCCAGTTTCCTTGTTTTTTAAGCCAAGACGGCTGGATATCCACTCTATAATCAATTCACGTTCTTCTGCTTCGTCCCCTACATCCATTTGCATAAAGCGAAGGAAATAGGGAATGTCATAGGAAACATAGTGTCCCCAGACATCATAAGGGGCAACCGTCCAATCGATTTGCCAAACTTGTCGTAAGAGTTGGAGAAAAATTTTCTCCTCGGGGGCAGACTTGCCGGCGATCGCAGTCTGTAAAGCTGCATCTAGTTTTTCTTTATTCACAATAAAACTCCGTGAGAGGATTTTATAATAATGCCTGTTATCCTTGAGTTAGGATTGTGCTGAATTTTATCACATCTTTAAAAGGACAAAAACAAAATTAAGTATTACATTTGTTTAAGTACCTGCCGATCGCGTATTATCATATAAAGTTTCTGGTAAACTCGTCTTTTTAGCAATCTAACTCAACCAGAAATAAAGAATGTCTTTTGTTTTTAGATTCCTTAACTTAATGCAGAATGTTTAAAGACTGCTTAAGGAGAGATTCATCATGCAGGAAAATGCAGCAATTAGAAACAACAAACTCTCATCCTGCCTCTTTTGACCGTCAGGCGATCGCCTACGATCGCCGGGTTGGTTTGTCCGAGGAAACTTGCCGTCTCATTGCCGAGACGGTACTCGATCGCGCAGCCGTCAAACCGGGGGATCTGGTAGTAGAAGTAGGAGCAGGCACCGGACAAATTGGGCAATGGTTCGGGCGATCTCAACCTGATATTCACTATCTTGGCTTTGACCTATCCGAGGCAATGCTGGCACAATTTCGCCAATATTTAAAGGAGGGAGAGGATAACTCAAGGTTGCTGCAAGGGGATGGAAATCAACCCTGGCCAGTCCCTGATGATTCAACGCGGCTCATTTTTGGCTCGCGATCGCTGCACCTATTAGACTGCGATCGCGTTGTTGCAGAAAGTTTGCGAATTGCCCATCCCGACGGTGCAACCCTATTTATGGGCAGCATTGAGCGTCAAGAGGACAGCGTTAAAGCCCGCATGAGAAAGCAAATGCGTCACCTGCTGAAGCAAAAGGGTTTTCAAGGGCGGCAAAAAAATCGGCATCAACTCGGGGAATTATTTCACCAGCGCGGTTTCGAGGCGATCGAGGCGATCGCCGTATGCCAATGGACTGTCACTCATACCCCCAGACAATCCCTAGAATCATGGCAAGGCAAAGAAGGAATAGCTGGCATCGATCCCCCAACTGCCAGCAAACAAGAGATTTTAGGAGAACTGCAAACATGGGCAGAGTCAACCTTTGGGAGTCTCGATGTCCCCATCGAATCCGAAGAAATTTACCTGTTGCAAGGCATACAGATTAACCGTTAACAATCACCTCAACCTTAAAAGAATGCAAAACACCGTTCTCGACCAAAACAACGAACTGCTATCGGGACTGAGTAAATCTTTAATATCGGGTTCCCTAAGCGATCGCAATATCCTAGCCGAAACCGACAAATACCCCACCATCTCCATTTTGCCCGATGCTTTTGTCGTCAAAATTGGCGGTCAAAGTTTCATCGATCGCGGACGTTCAGCAGTTTTTCCCCTGATCGAAGAGATCGGCGAAAACCTCGACACCCATAAAATGATCATCGGTACCGGAGGCGGTACAAGGGCGCGTCACGGCTATAGCGTTGGTTTAGACCTAGGCTTGCCCACAGGAGTTTTAAGCGTGCTGGGTACTTTTGTTAGTATGCAAAACGCCCGCATGATCCACTACTTACTCGCCAAACACGGCATCCCTTTTATCGAACCCGTGCAGTTTCCCCAACTTCCCCTCTATCTTGCCGAACGAGGAGCCGCCGTCTTCTTTGGGATGCCCCCCTATACCTTCTGGCATGAAAACCCGGCGATCGGTCGCATTCCCCCCCATCGAACCGATACAGGTTCCTACCTCATCAGTGAAGTTTTTGGCACCAAAGACATGATTTTCATTAAAGATGAAGAAGGTTTACACACCGCCGATCCCAAAAAAGATCGGAATGCTAAATTGATCTCTAAAATCTCCGTCGCCGAACTCAAAGCCCTCGATTTACAAGATGTAATCGTCGAACGTCCGGTACTTGACATGATGGAAAATGCCAAAAATCGCCGTTCTATTCGTATCATTAACGGTTTAGTTAAAGGCAATCTCACCCGCGCCCTAAACGGAGAAGATGTCGGCACCCTCATCTATGCAGATTAAACCCGCAAATAAAGCCCAGAAAATAAACTCCAGAGCATTAAAAACATGACCTACACCCCTGTTAACGAAGACAAACGCAACCATCTCGAATCCATGTTGATGCGAGAAAGCCTGTTAGATCGAGGCGTGCAGAAATCCACAGAAGATAAAGCCCTCGAAGTTCCTGTGGTGCGGATGTTGCCCCATGTCCATGCGGTAAAAATTGGCGGGCGATCGATCTTAGATGCCGGGCGATCGGTCACTTATCCCGTCGTAGATGCCTTAGCAAACATCCTCAAAGAGAAAAAACTGATCCTCGGCACCGGAGGTGGGGCGAGGAGTCGCCACGTCTTCTCCATTGGTATCGATCTGGGAATGCCGGCAGGAGTATTGGCGCAACTCTCCGCAGCAGATGCTTTAGGGACTGCTCACATTCTCGGTGCATTGCTGGCTCCTCATGGCGTAGTTGCCATTCCGCCAGAAATTTTCGGACATCTTCTCCCCATGTTTATTCATAGCGTACCAGGGGTTATCTGCACGGGAGTTCCTCCTTACTCCCTTTGGGAACATCCTCCCGAACTGGGACGCATTCCTACCCACGGTAGCGATGCGGGTTGTTTCTTGCTCACTGAGTGCTTTGGCTGCAAGAGCCTCACTTTAGTTAAAGATGTAGATGGAATCTACGATCGCGATCCAAAAACCCATAGCAATGCCACTTTTATCCCCGAAATTTCCGTCGCTGAGTTAAAAGAGCGGCAACTCCCCACTTTACCGTTTGAACCCGTTCTAATCGATTTACTGGCCAATGCACGCTTAATCGATCGCTTCCAAATTGTGAACGGAACGAAACCAGAACTCTTGGAAGCTGCCTTAAATGGCGATCGCGTGGGAACAATTGTTTCTAAATAGGTAACAAATGGAATTCGATCTCTTTCCCCTTTGGATATCGCTAAAAACTGCTTTGGTTGCGACTATTTTCGCCTTTGTTGCGGGAATTTCCGCCGCCGGCTGGATGTTTGGCTATAAGGGGAAAGAGAGAGGATTTATTGATGGTATTTTTACTCTCCCTCTTGTCCTGCCGCCAACTGTAGTGGGTTTTTTGTTACTACTTTTGTTGGGTCGCAATAGTCCTGTCGGTATTTTATTACAAAAACTAGGAATTGTCTTAATCTTCTCTTGGCCAGCAACCGTTATCGCCGCTTCTGTGGTTGCTTTTCCCTTAATGTATAAAACAGTTTTGGGTGCATTTAAACAAGTCGATCGCCATTTAATCGACTGCGCCCGAACATTAGGGGCTTCAGAACAGCGCATCTTTTGGCAAATCTTGCTTCCTCTGGCTTGGCCGGGAGTTGTCGGCGGCACAATTCTCTCTTTTGCAAGAGCCTTGGGGGAATTTGGTGCAACCTTGATGCTGGCGGGGAGTATTCCAGGAAAAACCCAAACCATACCGATCGCCATTTTTTTGGCCGCAGAAGCGGGGAAAATGGACAAAGCGTTAATCTGGACAATTGTGATGATTGCCATTGCTCTTTTGGCGATCGCCGCCATTAATTATGGGTCTGACTCCCCTAATCTAGCTCAAAGTCGTCTCACTAATCAAGTCTCTTTCCTCATTGGTCGTTGGTCATCAATTGTAGGTCGTTGGTTTAATTTTTCTCGCCCCTATTTGATGGTAGGCAAAAGCAATGCGATCGCCGAGGAAAAAATCAGAGAAACTCCTTCAGAATTAAATCTCAATCTCTATAAAAAATTAGCTGGGTTTGCTCTTAATACCCAAGTCACGACCAATGGTAAACCATTAGGAATTTTAGGGGCTTCTGGGTCAGGGAAAAGTATGACCTTACGCTGTATTGCTGGACTAGAAACCCCCACAGAAGGGCGTATTGTTTTAAATGGGCGGGTTTTATTTGACTCCAAAAAAAAGATTAATCTCCCCAGTCGATCCCGGCGCATTGGCTTTGTTTTTCAGAATTATGCTCTTTTTCCACACATGAGAGTCGCCCGCAATATTGGCTTTGGTTTGCAAGATTTACCGAAAGAAAAACGCCAACAACGGGTGCAAAAATATCTAGAATTGATGAACTTACAAGGTTTAGAACGGCGCTATCCTCGGGAACTTTCCGGAGGACAACAGCAGAGAGTGGCTTTAGCTCGAGCTTTGGCCACTGCCCCAGAAGCTCTCTTATTAGATGAACCTCTCTCAGCATTAGACACTTATCTTCGTACTCACATCGAACGGCTTTTAATTGAGGTGTTTTCTACCTATCAAGGAGTCACTTTATTCGTTACCCACAAACTGGAAGAAGCCTATCGAGTCTGCGATCGCCTTTTAATCCTACACGAAGGTCGGGTTATCGCTTCGGGGCGCAAGGAAGACATTTTCGAGCATCCCGCAACCTTAACTGTAGCAAAATTGACAGAATGCAAAAACTTCTCTCGAGTGCGGGCGATCGATCCCCAACGGGTTGAGGCATTAGACTGGGGTTGTTCTCTCCATATCGTCGAACCTATCCCCCCATCCTTAGATTATATCGGCATTCGCGCCCATCATCTCACTTTTATCCACCCCTCAGAATTACAAGACTCAGAGAGAAAGAATGTCTTTCCCTGTTGGTTGGTCAGCAAAAGCGAAACCCAACACCAAATGACCCTTTATTTGCGCTTAAACTCCCCTCCTGAAAAGGCGATCGCCTATCATCTCCAAGGTGAAGTTTTTAAGGAAAAATGGCAAGAATTAAAAGATAGAGCTTTCCCTTGGTATGTTTACTTAGAACCCCTGCGCCTTATTTTGATGACTCGAGAATCACCAATACAAAAATGAAACGCAACAGAGAAGGCGATCGCAGAAGTTTTGCGATCGCCTTTGTTATTGCACGCATTGTGCTATTCTAGTATGAGTTCTAAGCTAGAAGAGGTCGATAAAATAAGATGCGATCGCGCTACCAAAATACACTTTCATCTACCTTTGGGGTCGTGTATCCTATTGAAGTTGGTTCTCTCTATGCTCTTGACAAACATGATAAACATTATCTTAGGGCAAAAACCAATATGCGCTTGATTTGTATGTTTACACCTCCTTTGCAGGGAAATGAAGCCCACAATTTAGATGGAGAAAAGAGTTCTAATTACTGATTTTCCAGAAAGCGCACTCTCCGATCGCCTTGCTATTTAATCAAATCTGTAGGGCGATCGCTCAATTTAGCTTAGAGATGGAATTTCGGTAGTCCGTCAGCATTGCTAGTTGGGGACGGACGGCTTCGGGAATGCCTTCGAGTAAAGCGGTTAGTTTTACTCCTTGGTCTGAGGTCAGTGCTTTTAAGCCGTAAAAAGAAAGGGCGGTATGCTGATGTTGGAGAATGCCTTCAAGGATGGGGACATAAGCGCTTAAAGATTTGCCACTTGCCGTGTCGGTACTGAGAATGACATCTTTGCCCTCGCGAATGGCATTGAGTGTTTCGATTTGATGGGAGTAAAGTTGTTGGATTCCTTGTTTTTTGAGGGCTTTTCTGAGGGGTTTGGGAAGAGTGGTGGGAATGGACTCGAGCCGAGGTTTTTGTGCGGCAATGGTTTTGCTCCACAGGAGTTCGTCTCCAAGGAATTCAATGATATTGGCAGCATCGGGGCGATCGTGTTCGGGTAAATTTTCGGGGTGAGGAGAGTGGGAACGGCCTAAAATGTTTTGTAGGAGGCTACTATAGTTCGGTGGCTGCATGGCTGTTTGCGATCGGGTTGATTTGCCATACCTCACCGTTAGGTGAAAAAAATAAACTAGGACTTGTGTAGAGAGGGGGATGAAAAAAACCGCTCTCTTTAAGATAGAAATCGCAAAACCGAAAAAATCCTGAAGAAACAAAACATGAAAATAATTCTGATGTTAGACTGAGATAGAAAATTTAGAACTACTCACTTTTGATTGGCGTAGTCTATAGTTTCGAGTTCTTTAGATTTTCATAACAAACTTAAGACCAACTTAAAACGAATATTCTTTAAGGGGAAATTTAGATGAGTAGGGCAACTCAAATCTCAAATATTATAGAAAAGCGCAAACCTCAAGCAGAAAATTCCAGTCTGGCACTTGAAAAACTAGATTCTCTTTTTTCTATCGTAAAAGAGTTAGAAGTTTGTCGTGATAGAACTTGTCAAAGAATTGAAGATATTTTTATTAGAGAAAAACTAAAAGAACTACATTTTGAAAAAATATATGAAAAGATTCGAGACGTTGAGTATATAATTCAACGACTTTACAAAAGATTTTCTCGCAAAACACTAACTATTGCTTTTGTTGGTAGAGCGGGACAAGGAAAAAGTAGATTTATCCAATCACTTACTGGTTTGACAAAAGCAGAAGTCCCTGATGGCGGTATTGAAAATTGCACAGGGGTTAAATGTACTATTAGTCATGTTCCTGAAACTGAAACCTATGGAGAAGTTTACTTTCACAACCGAGATTCATTTCTTGAACAGAATATTCTTCCCTACTATGAGTTTCTAGGTCTAGAAAATAAGCCAAATAGTCTTCAGGATTTTATTGATAGTCCATTACCCGAAATGAAGACTTCTGGCTCCGAAGTGGAAGCATATTATGGTCATTTACAGAAATGCCATCAGAACTACACAAACTATCAAGAATTTTTACAGGAAGTATCTCCAAGAAGAATTGCTAGAGGAGATATTCGTCAATTTGTAGCGCAAACTGATGAAAATAATCAGAGAAATCTTTTTAGCTACCTTACTGTGAAAGAAGTGAATGTCTTTTGTACTTTTCCCCAAGACGATGTTGGACAAATTCAACTTATCGATCTTCCGGGTCTAGGGGATACTGTACTAGGTGATAAAGAGAGAATTAGACAGAGCCTCGGACAAGATGTTGATTTTGCCCTTTTTATCTATATGCCTCAAGGAAGAATTCTGCAAGAAGGAGATTACAAGTTGTACGATATAGCCAATGATGCTTTGACTGAGTTACCAATCGCTAAATGGTCATTTATGATTTTAAATCAGGTGGTATCTTCTCAAGCAGAAGGTATTGCAACAAATTTAAGTTTGTGTAATACAACTAAAAAGAGGATTGAAGATGAACAACGAATCAAAGTTCGGGCATGTTTAATTGCAGATTGTGCTAACAAAGAAGTAGCTGGCGGTGTTTTAGATGAAGTTCTCAAAGAATTAGATGAAAATCTCCGTAATCTTGACAATGAGTATGCGTCAGTCGGCAATATTGAAATCAAGAACTTACAGGCAGATTTGAATCAATTTATTAATAAAGCTAAACAAGCATTTTCAGTTGCGCCCACATTAGATGAAACCAGAAATTTTCGTCGATTATTTGAATCGTTTACACGCGATATTACTAAAGAACTTCGCACACTTCTAAGACAAATTGAACCAATGAATTTAGATGTCTTGGAAAATGATAAAGATGCAGATTTTTTCAGAGCTACTCTTAATCAACTCCTAGTAAAATGTAATGAAAATACTGGGATTCCAACAAAAGAAGATGTTTTAAACAGAGAAATGGATATTGGAACGGGTGCATTTCCTGCTATTTTTGCCTCTTATTTAGATGAAATACGAACTCATATCAGGAGTCACTTTAGCTCTGTTGATAATGGATTAAAAGAATATGTAGATAGTGTCAAACAAAAAGTAGCTGAATGTTTTACAGAAAAAACCGAACTGGGAAATTTAACACCATTGAGAGGTACAGAGTTTCTCAAATTTATGGCAGAGGAAATTCCAGCTAGTGAACAATCATTAAAAGGGGCTTTTTCTAGGCTTTACTCCTTTGAAATGTCTTATCGAACTAATTTTCAGTATAGAATCCTTAAGGCTCTCGAGGATCTTCATCCTAATAGAAGTGCAAAGTTACTTTCAACTAGAAATGACAAAACTGATCTGCAAATTGCTGAATCGATCTGTAACATTCTTCAAGCTCTTCACCAATCTGCTATTTGCAATATTGAGGAAGCATTGGAGAAGTTTCAAGGTGAACCGAGTCTTGCGGTTTATGCGGCTGTAGACGAATTTGTAGATGAAATTGTGCGATCTAGAAAAGCCCGAGATCGATGGTATGATTTTTTGAGAGAAAGAAGTTCTCAAATCTGGTCGGATGAATTCGGACAAAAAGTAAAAGAGGAAAGAAAAGAATGGATACAGTTAATTGATAAAGCTATTAATGCTAACAGATTTGACTTTATTTAGCCCTCACCTTTCTATCACTTAATTGCTTTTTTCGATCACGATAACTTAGGAGATTTTGTTAATGTTTAAAAGCCAAAACACCGAAAATCAATTAAAAATTGCTATGCTCGGCCCGTCAGGTGTTGGGAAAACTGCCCTATTAACGGTAATGAGCAAAGAATTAGGAGAAGCCGCTAATAGAGCAGACTTAAAAC
>NZ_JAYGHV010000297.1:0-18022 GCF_034932145.1 Spirulina sp. 06S082
TCTCTACGGTTAAATTTTTTTGTATTAGCCGGAGCAATTATAACTCCAAGTATTTTGTAAGAATCTGGATCATGATAAACTTGTTCTAATGATTGGGAATTTCTGATTACTTCTCGATATTGAATGATTTGTTCAATAGATTTGCGTAACTGCTCAAATTTTTTATCCTCTTGTTCTTCTTTTACTAAGACATGACGTAGTTCAACCACAACAAGGTAACAATCACTCTGATGAGATCCAATGATTAAATAATCTGCTCTTTTTCCTGACCACTGAGCTTTTTTAGCTGCATAGTCTGCATATTTTTCTAGTTCGCATACCGCAATTGGAGACTCATCAGCCTCAAGAATAGCCCAGTATTTGAGATCCTTGCCATTTTTGTCAGCTATGGTCTCATAAAGCAAAACTTCATTTTCTACATCCACACTTTCTACATCCAGTGGCTGAAGTATTAGACAAAAGTCATCTAAAGAGCTTGGAGAAGGTTGAGTTGGAATTGTTTGAATATCAGGTAAGCTAATATCCGTACAAGGTAAAGGCATTAGAGTTTATTCCCATAATATATCATAGGCTTGAATTTGATTATACTGTACCTCAAGATCGCCTAGTACACTTGAAAGTTTGCTTTCATCTAACTCTCCCGATTTATCATCTCGAATTGAAATAGCTGTACCATCTGAAAATAAATAAGCTGAGAGTTGATTAGATGTTAAGCGTTGTGAAGGATCTGGAAGATTTTTAAATTTTTCTTGAGGTAAATTTTGAGCAGCTAAAATCAAATTATTCAAAACATATAAAATGAATATTGAGTGAGTTGTAATAACAAGTCGAAATCCTTTATTTCTTAAATACGCCAATAATTGTGCGATGGCAATTTGAGCAGAAGGATGGAGATGAGTTTCTGGTTCTTCAATGTGTATGAATAGGGGTCTTTGCGAGGTTTCCCAGCCAAACATTGCTTGAGAAATGGAAACCATTGGCCACGTTTCCATCTGTCCGGAAGATGCCATCTCAATTTCAATTGGACGATCGCTTTGATCTGGCATCCATTGCCATTTTCGAGCATAAAGACCTTTAGAAAAAACTGCATATCCTCCTAGTTCATGCGTAATCATACCATCGATTTCATTCACTTCTAATGGTTTATCTTGAGATTGTTCTTGCCATTTTTGATGTGTATTTGCTGCTTTGAATAGCGCTTTTGTAAACTCACGCATTGTTATGGGGAGTTCTCGTCCTCCCAGAGAAGCCGGATCGGAGTTTATTAACCGTGAAAAAAAAGAGCGTTCTGCGGGAATAAATAGAGCATTAGACGTAATTCCTCCTAACACTGAGGGATCGCTTGTTACCTTCTCCAACCATTCCTGAATTTCCTTCCTGAACTCCTGGATTGGTCTAATTCGATTATTTTCATAAAGGGTTATGATGCGATCGCAATTCTGTTTTATGGCATCTTGTTTTGAATATTGAATTTCTACTCCTTCTTTTGTCATAACAAAAGATGCAAATGTCCTTTCACTCAATTCCCCGGAACGAATGCCCTCAATTACTTTTTTGACACTTATCTCTGGTGTTTCTTGTTTTGAATAGTTAGAAATTAAGTATTGAGCATCACGGAAGAAATATAACAATTGGCTAACTAAAGATTTACCTGTTCCTTGTGGTCCAATAAAAACTGTCAGAGGCGATATTTCTAGAGTAAGAGGAGAATTGACAGCCCGTATCGGTCCGAAATGCCCTTGAATCTGAATACTCTCCTGCATATTTTTGTCTGCCATAATCTAATCTCCGAATATTTTATCATATTTCACAACAATTTCCTGTTTTAATTTTTGTACCTCCTCAAGACTCAATCCTGTTTTCTGGCTAATCATTTCCTCATCCAAAATATCCAATAATTCCTTAGCAATTTCAATCGCTTTTTGTATCGCTATAAAGATGTCTGCACTGCTTGGGATGTGGTCAACGAAGCGATCGCCGACAATGGCAAAATTCGCAAATCTATCTGGAGTCAGATCGAGAACTTTATCCCCAAATGCTTTCAATGGGCGCATCACGCCGATCGCCATGCTCACCTCACTAATGTTCCCGATTCCCTCTTCTCAAACAAACCGACAAGTTTTTGCGATCGCCTTACTAAAAAGAGCATTATATTCATTACTACTCACCTCATAAGCACCAAATCGAGCCAAATGGGGATTCTGTAATTGAGCATCAAAGAGAACAAAATCGCGCGATCGCAAATGCTCGACTAATTTCACCATGGCAACTTTTGACCCCTCGGGAATGCGATAAAACATCGACTCGCCAATAAATGCGCCTTTAATCACCAATCCTAAAATACCCCCAGCCAGTTCGTCTCCCTCCCAAGTCTCAAAACTGTGAGCGCATCCCGCTAAATGCAATTCCCAATAAATCTCCTTGAGTTGGTCGGAAATCCAAGTTGTTTCGCGATCGGCACACCCCTCGCAGACTGTCCGAAAATCGCGATCGATCGCCACGGAAAAACGATTTTGATTGAGAGTGCGACGCAGAGATTTAGGATAGCGAAAGCGATTGTCTAGGGGAATAAGAGCGCGTCGATCGCTTGAATACCATCCCAAATCCCCCTTATCATCCGCCATGAGAAAGAAGCCTTGGGTGTAACCATCGATGAGAGCAGAAACATTAATGACCATACCAAACGCAATTTGCAGTGCGATTTTCGCAAAATATTGAGGGATTTCCACTTTAGAAGATCGAGTGCATCGTCACCAGCTACTAAGATTGAGAAAAATCTATCGGACTTGTTGCTAGGTAATGTAAACCCCAATACCAAACTAACAAAAATATTTGCCCAAGATATTTAGGCTTCTGCCAAAACTTTTTGTAAATCTACAGCAATTTCTCTTAAAACCACTTCGGAAATTTCCCACAAATTCGGATTACCTAAAAATCCATGAATTAAACCTGGACAAAATTGGCGCATGACTTTAACTCCATCTGCTTCTAGGCGATCGCAATAAGCATCTGCTTCCGATCGCAGCACGTCATATTCAGAAATTAACACTCGCGCGGGGGGTAAATTGGCAAGAGTTTCTGCTTGCAGTGGCGAAGCATAAGCATTTTGACCCTCTTCTGAATGGGAGAGATAATGAGACCAACACCATTTCATTTCCTCGCGAGTCAATCCATATCCGTCGCTAAATTTGCGATAGGAAGGCGTATCAAATCCGTAATTCATCACGGGATAAATGAGCAGTTGGTGGCTTAATTTCGGTATCTTGCGATCGCGTGCCATTAGTGTCACAACTGCGGCTAAATTTCCCCCTGCACTGTCTCCCGCTACAGCAATTCTGTCAGGATCGCTCCCTAATTCTGCGCCATTTTGACTCGCCCAAAGTGTAGCATTATAAGCATCTTCGGCGGCGGTGGGAAACTTAAAATCTGGGGCGCGGCGATAGTCTACAGAAATGACTAAGCATTCGGCTTCTTTTGCCAAAAAAGAACAGAGGCGATCGAAGCTCTCTAAAATACCTAAAACCCAGCCTCCACCATGAAAAAACATTAAAATTGGCAAGGATTTTTTTTGGCTTTCGGGAGTATAAATGCGAAGAGGAAGTTTATAGTTGATAGCTACAGGAATCGTGCGATCGCTGATGCAAACCCCTTCAGGAACAAATTTAGCTGCTGCTTGGCCAAATCCATCGAACATTTCTCGTGCTTGTTGGGGAGAAAGTCGATCGAGAGTCGGCAAAATGCGAGTTTCTTCTAAAAATTGGGCAATTTTGGGATTGAGAGACACTGTTTGATAGTTGATAGTTGAGAGTTGATAGTTGATAGTTGAGAGTTGAGAGTTGAGAGTTGATAGTTGATAGTTGAGAGTTGATAGTTGAGAGTTGAGAGTTGAGAGTTGATAGTTGAGAGCGGGGCAGTGATTATATCAAATCCGGAAAATTAACCGTAATAAAAAACCTAGGGAGCGAGACGCTCCCACTACGATAATATTCAATTATTACAGTAGTGCGGGCATCTTGCCCGCTTGTTATACTCATTAACCGGATTTGATATTATTTCCGGATTTGATATTATTCACAGTCCAAAGCGATATCCTTTGCCATAAATAGTATGAATTAATGTACTTTCTCCTTTGGCTTCAATTTTGCGCCGTAAGAGGCGAACTAAGGCGGCTAAAACGTTGCTATTGGGTTGCTCTTCCCCACGCCATAGAAATTGAAAGATTTGCTGGTGGGTGAGCAATTGTCCGGTATTCTGCATGAAATATAATAACAATTTTGCTTCTTTTTCTGAGAGGGAGATAGCGCGATCGCCGCGATAGGCGATTTGATTTTTGCGATCGAGTTCGAGATCTGCGACCTTCAGGTGGGAGTTAGCAGCAAGCTCTAATTGAGACGATCGCCTCAATAAAGCTCGCACTCGTGCTAATAATTCTCGCAACTCGAAGGGTTTGACGAGGTAATCATCCGCCCCTGCATCCAATCCCAGTACGCGATCGTCTAGGGTATCTTTAGCCGTGAGAAATAAGACTGGAGGAGTTTGAGAGTGCGATCGCAGTTCCCGACAAATTTCTAAACCTGACTTTTGCGGCATCATCCAGTCTAAAATCAAAAGGTCATAACTGTTCTGCATTGCTAACTGCATTCCGACAATGCCCTCATTCGCCGTGTCTACCTCATAGCCTTCTAAGAGAAGAACTTGACGCAAAGGTTCGGTTAATTCCATTTCGTCATCCACTAACAAAATTTGCATTCGCTTATCCATTCCTTATTACCCATTACCCACGATCGATGATTACCGTTGCATTACCCAAAGGCGCTCTTTTAAAAGATAGCATTGCTCGCTTTAAAAAAATTGGTTTAGATTTCAGTGCTTTTTTAGATTCCAAAAATCGCCAATTACAAATCGAAGACCCCACAGGAACAGCAAAAGCGCTACTGGTTCGAGCTCAAGATGTCCCCGTTTACGTCGAATACGGTCAGGCACAATTAGGGATAGTAGGTTACGATGTTTTGCGAGAAAAAACCGCAGAAGTTGCGGAACTTGTCGATCTCCAGTTCGGTCACTGTCGTATGTCCGTTGCTGTTCCCGCCAACACTTATAAACAGCCTTTAGAACTTCCTCCTCACGGTCGCGTTGCTTCAAAATTCGTGCATTGCGCTCGAGAGTATTTTCATCAATTAGACTTACCTGTAGAAATTATTCCTCTTTACGGCTCTGTGGAACTCGGTCCCATTACGGGAATGTCTGAGGCGATCGTGGATCTGGTCTCCACGGGACGAACTTTGCAAGAAAATGGTTTGGTGGAAATTGCCGTTCTTTTTCAGAGTAGCGCTCGGGCGATCGCGCATCCTCTCAGTTATCGACTCAATGCTAATAATTTACACGATTGGGTCGAGCAACTTCGTTAAGAAAATTTACCCAGCTAGGGGTTTAGAGGGCAATTTTAGGGGATTGAGTATCCAATAAAGGAGCAGCGCTTAAAAGAGTTTGGGTGTAGGGATGTTGAGGATCGGTAAAAATCTGCTCGGTTTCGCCAATTTCCACAATTTTCCCTGCATTCATGACGGCAATGCGATCGCATAAAAATCGAGCTACCCAAAGATCGTGAGTGATAAAAAGATAAGTTAGATCGAACTCGTCTTTTAATTCTCGCATTAAGTCAAGAACTTGAGTTTGTACGCTGGCATCTAACATACTCACCGGTTCATCGCAGATTAATAATTCCGGTTGTACGACCAAAGCGCGGGCGATCGCGACGCGCTGTTGCTGTCCTCCCGATAATTCCCGAGGGTAACGGCGATAATATTCTTCTACTGGCGTTAACCCAACCCTCTCTAGCATTGCTTCCACTTTTTGACGTGCTTCGGAGGGGGTGGCGAGTTGGTGAATGAATAAAGGATCCGCGATCGCCTCTCCCACTTTCATCAAAGGGTTCAAACAAGCGAGGGGGTCTTGAAAAATCATTTGCATTTGACGGCGCAGGAGGCGAAAATCGGCGGTTTTCAAATGAGATATCTCTTGTCCGTGCCATTTCACGCTGCCAGAAGTAGGTGCAACTAATTGGAGAATGGTGCGAGAAAGGGTACTTTTGCCACAACCAGACTCTCCTACTAAGCCGAGAATTTCGCCGCGATAAAGGGTAAAATCGACCTCATCGACGGCTTTAATTGTTTTGGCCGCTTCCTGAGAAAAAAGCTGTTGCAGAAAACTATTTTCAAGGACGTAATGCTGTTTTAAATCTTTAACTTCCAGTAACGGAGAATTTTTAACAGGATTTTGTACTGCTCTATTATGTTTTATTTCTTGTTCTTCTTCATCTGTAACTTGTATATGTAACGCCGCCGCGAGGAGCGATCGCGTGTAATGGTGTTGAGGATTAGACAAAATCGCTTGCGTGTTTCCCGTCTCTACCATTTTTCCTTGGTACATCACCGCCACGCGATCGCAATATTCCCCTACCATCGCCAAATCGTGAGAAATCAACAACAGTGCCAAATCTCTCTCTCGACACAAGCGGGTAAGTTCTTGGAGAATTTCCGCAGCTACTGTAACATCTAAACTGGTAGTGGGTTCATCGGCAACAATGAGTTTAGGATCGAGGAGAAGGGCGAGGGCAATAGCCACGCGCTGGCGCATTCCACCGCTAAATTCATGGGGATATTGGGACCAGCGATCGCTGGGAATTCTCACCCCTTCCAGGATGGCGATCGCTTTATCTTTGGCTTCTTTTTTAGACAGTTGGAATTGATGAGAGAGCAAAGTTTCGAGACAGTGATCCCCAATAGTCATGAGGGGATCGAGGCGAGTCATGGGGTCTTGAAATACTAATGCAACCGCTTCTCCGCGAAATTGCCGCAACTGTAACGGGTTGAGATCGAAAACCGATTTCCCCTCAAAACTCACTTTTCCTTCAATACGAGTTGCAGAAGGTAATAAACGCATAGAAGCGCGTCCCAAGGTTGATTTTCCGCACCCAGATTCTCCCACAAATCCCAATCTCTCCCCCGCATTGAGGGAAAATGAAACATCATCCACCGCCCAATCAATCGTTTCTTGAGGCTGACGATTGTGATAAGCAACTCTTAAATTTTCGACACGCAAGAGATCGGGCATTATGGTAGTTGATAGTTGATAGTTGATAGTTGATAGTTGATAGTTGATAGTTGATAGTTGATAGTTGATAGTTGATAGTGGGGGAAAGGATTATTTTGAGGGAAAATCTAGCTTATCTCTCCTGATTATTGATAGAGTTGTCCATCTTTAAATTTCTGGACTTCTTTGACATCCATTTTATTGACGGTTTTTCGCATTAGATAAGCAAGACCGTAATCACCATTGGGGTGTTTGAGTAGGCGATCGCTGAGTGAAAAAATTTCAGATGCAAACTCCTCACCTAACTTATCAATTAGAGTTTGACGTTCAGTTGCGACATATTCTTGTTCTCGCATTTGCATTTGCCATTGGCGATCGAAAAACTGTTCCAGAGAACTATTTAATCCTAAAGTGCTTAATAATTCCCATTCTCCTTCATCGCACCAGAAACCTTCGCATTCTGGGCAGCGTTCGAGAAAAAAGGGCTGTTTGTACTTAACCTTGGCACGAGATAGATAGCGGCTGCATTCCGGACATAATCCGGCTCTACTATCTACGGGAGAGGGCGTAAAGCCTAAATCTGTTTTTGCTTGAAGCAAATCTGGAGTAGCTGATTTTTGAGGCTGTTGGTGTCGCCACTCTCGATAAGGCTTGTTGGAAAGCCACATTCCCTTACACTCAGAACAGCGTTTAACCGGAATTTCCCCCGGTAATTGGCTGTCAAGTAGGACAGCATTTCTACACTTCGGACATTCCACAGATTTGCTTCCCTCCAACCGCGTCAACATAATTACTTTGCTCCAAGCAATTCTACCAAGATGCTTGCCCAAATGGGACAGAATCAAAGATAAAAAATGAAAAAGTCACAATACATCCTAATTTGTCACCCAAGAGCCAACAACAGAAAAAGTTCGGAGTGAGAGATTTTGTATCGATCGGTAAATTTGTGGATGAGGTGATTCTTTTTACCTTTTCTCAAGACATAACAGTTATCGATACCTCAGTTTAAACCATAAAATAGTTGAAGCTAGTAATCCCGTCACAATGTTAGTCAGAATGACAGGAATATCGTGAATTAAAAATCCATAGGTAATCCATAAAAATACCCCCGTACAAAATGTGATAAACATTCCTTGAGAAATATCTTTCGTTGACTTTGATTTCCAAGTTTTTAGCACTTGGGGGACAAAAGCAACAGTTGTTAAAGAGCCTGCTGTTAAGCCGATCAATGTTACAAAATCCATAAACTAACTAACAAATTAACGATTGCAATAGTCATAACATGAATTCTTTAATTTCCCTCGATCTATTCGATGTCGCTTTAGGTTTGGCTTTGATGGCGATCGCCATCGCCCTAGCAGCATGGCAACGGTTGGGACTGGCCGGACAAATGGCGATCGCTACCCTTCGCACCGTTGTACAACTTCTCGTAGCAGGTTATCTCCTTGCCTTTATTTTTGACCTCAATAGCCCTTGGGCTGTCCTTGCTGCTCTGATTTTCATGCTCTCCGTGGCGGCGATCGTCACCCACAACCGGATCGCCCCCCAACATAAACCTCTTTTCCCCATCATCTGGGGGTCTTTACTGGCCGGTCTTTTTTTAACCTTGAGCTACATTATTATCGCGATCGTTCAACCGCAAATCTGGTACAGCCCCCAATATCTCATTCCTTTAGGGGGGATGATCCTCGGTAATGCTATGAATACCGCCGCTATTTCGGGGGAGCGTTTGGCGAGTGCGATCGATCGCAGCGCCATCGAAATTGAAACCCATCTCAGTTTGGGTGCAACCTCCCAACAAGCCGTCGCCTCTTACCGCAAAGATGCCATTCGAGCCGGTCTGATCCCTCTAATTAACCGCATGATGGTGGTGGGACTCGTGACTTTACCCGGCACCCTAACCGGTCAAGTTTTAAGCGGTGTTGACCCCATTGATGCCGCTCTCTATCAGATTATCATCATGTTTATGGTTGCTTTTGCGGAACTGGTTGTGGTTTTACTCGTCACTCGCGGTATCTCCCGCCAATTTTTCAATCCCTCTGAGCAGTTGCAAGGAATTTGACACTGAGGAACTTATCTTGCGTAAAATAACTCTGGAGAGGAAGATTACCATTTATCCATTGCCTGTTTGTTTTTTTTACATTTATGTTAACGATCGCAAAACTGTCTCAGAATATCGGCCAACCCGTCCTTCGCTCCCTAGCGATCGCGGGTTTGGCGATCGCGGCTATTGGTGTTGGTGTTGTGCCGGATATCACCCGTCCTGCTCCTCATTTGTTCGATACTGTCGCTCAAGCTCAAAATGTTACGAATGACGAGATTCAAAGTTATGCCAGAGCCGTTTTAGACATGGAACCCATTCGTCAATCGGCTTACAATGACATCAAAAAAATCGTCACTCCTAATGCTCCCCCTAATATTGCTTGTAATGCGGGGGCCAGCTTTAGCGGACTTCCTGGCAATGCCAGACAAATTGCCGTAACTTATTGCAATGAATCTCGTCGAATCGTGCGAGATAACGGGCTATCGATCGAACGTTTTAATCAAATTACTTCTCAAATTCAAGGGGGCGATGTCGATCTCGAAAGACGCATTCAAAGTGCAATGAGACAGTTACAATGAAACAATTACAATACAATAGCTAGTTACAATTAGTAACTCTATCTGTAATTTTTCATGCTAACCCTAACTCAACGTCTGACGAAGCCCGCGATCGCGAGGCAAGATTGTTTACATCTTCCTCTTAGTGCTGAAGAAAGAACTCGCAGTCGCCATCGTTTGGAAACTTCTGATGGTCATGTATTTGTTCTGAAACTACCCAGAGGAACTATTATCAGCGATGGCGACTTTCTTCAAGCAGAAACGGGGGAAATTGTTTGTATTATTGCCAAACCCGAACCTATTTTAACGGTTCGAGCCAAGACTCCCCTCGGATTACTCAAAGCTGCTTATCATTTGGGCAATCGTCATGTTGCTCTGGAAATTAGCGAAACTTATTTGCGTTTTTCTCCCGATCCCGTCCTGCGATCGATGTTAGTGCAATTAAGTTCAACTTTAGAAATTAAAGAGGAAATAGCGCCTTTTTATCCTGAAATTGGCGCTTATCAACATAAACACTAAATGAACACTAAATGATAAACACTGAAGGAAACCAATTGCTTTTCTTCTTATTACTAAGTTATCACAGAGAACAAGCCAAATAACATGGCGCGATCGCGGAAAATATTCCGCATTTTAACCTAAGCGATGAGTTGAATATTCTCTGCCCAAAATTATTAGCTTATTAACAAAGATTGTAACTCCTCGGTTTCCATGCGAGGACCAAAGCGAGTAACAATTTTGGCTGCGGCACGAGAGGCTAAATTTCCCGCTTCGGCGAAACTCATTCCCTCAGTAATACCATGTAAAAAAGCTCCCGCATACATATCTCCTGCACCAACAGTATCGATCGCCTCCACGGAAACTGGAGCAATTTCCAGCATCTTTTCACCATCAAAAATAATAGATCCTTGTCCTCCCCGAGTTACAGCAAAACATTTGGTAAGAGTTTTGAGATATTCAATCCCATCCGCTAAATTATCCGTTTCTGCCAGTTTTAAAACTTCACTTTCATTGGCAAAAATGAAATCTAAACCCGACCCAATCACTTCTAATAGCCCTTCTTTGAAAAACTCAGCCATATTCGGATCTGATAAAGAAAGACTGGTTTTAACCCCCGCTTCTTCCGCAATTTCTCGAGCGCGAATTGCTGCTTCTTTCCCTGTTGGAGAGGGCATCAAATAGCCTTCAATATATAAATACTCTGAATTTTTTAATTCTTCTGCAACTAATTCATCCGTAGAAAAATTTCCTGTAATTCCTAGAAAAGTATTCATGGTGCGATCGGCATCAGGGGTGACAAAAACTAAACATTTCCCCGTAATTCCAGCCTCGCGATGTTGGTGCTGTAAATTCGTCTCGACACCACAGCGTAATAAATCTTCTAAAAAGAAAGAGCCTGTTTCATCCGCAGCCACTTTACAAGAATAAAATCCCTTGCTACCCAATTGACTTAAAGCAACCATTGTATTCGCCGCAGATCCACCGCAACTTTTTTTGCACGGGAATGCTTTTAGCGTATCAACCAAATCCCAATGGCGCAATTCATCAACTAAGGTCATTACTCCCTTATCAATTTGAAGTTCCTTTAATTGTGCTGGAGAAACTTCAAATTCCATATCAACGAGAGCATTGCCAATACCGTAGACATTATATTTTTTCATAGTTGCTGCGTTTTACCAAAATTTAGGTTGATATTGCCCAAGAAATAGAAAACAAGAAGAATCCAAAAAAAGGCGCATTCTCATACGCCTCCTCTACTTTAATTATTGTGAATTTAGTCTTCAGGTTTGTCAACCGCGAAGAAACTGAGGTGATAAATCGTACCTTTCCAGGGATGAGTTTGTACTTCTCTAATCACGGTTGTTCCTTGCCAAGATAAATCGGGAATATTAACCTCAACAATGGTTTTATTGGCTGCAGCATGACGTAGGAGTGATTCTGCTTCCTTCCGTTTAACGACAAGATGTACGGAGTTTGCACCATCGTGGCCGTATAAATTAGCAGGAATTAAACCTTCACTACGCAAGGCTCTTGACTTGCTCATTTCCGGTCTTTTTTGACATTCAATCGTAACTGACATGGTTTTTAGTGATTGGTTGGTTATTGATTAAATCAGTAAGGCACGTTTGGGTCCGTGAATGGGGTCTTCAACTATGATAGTTTGGTCGCGACTGGCTCCCAAAGAAACGATCGCAATAGGAACTTCCATCAATTCAGCAAGGAACTTGAGATAGTCTAATGCTTTTTGGGGCAAATCATCTAAATTACGACATTCTTCTGTGGATTGTTTCCATCCCGGTAGTGTTTTGTAAATGGGACGACATTTGGCAAACTGGGAAGTGCTGCTGGGGAGATGATGGCATTTTTCTCCGTCTACGTCATAAGCAACGCAAATTTTGATTTCCTCCAAACTATCCAAAACGTCAAGTTTGGTAATCGCCAGACAGTCTAACCCATTGATCCGCACGGCATAGCGACCGATGACCGCATCAAACCAACCGCAACGACGACGGCGACCGGTGGTAGTGCCAAATTCCGCCCCGCGATCGCCTAATAAGGTGCCGATCTCGTCGTGTAGTTCTGTGGGGAAGGGACCTTCACCTACACGGGTAGTATAGGCTTTTGCGACCCCGATAACGCGATCGATGATGGTCGGTCCAACTCCTGCACCGACGCAAGCACCGCCAGAAATCGGGTTAGAGGAGGTGACATAGGGATAAGTCCCGTGATCCAAATCTAAGAGTGTCCCTTGCGCCCCTTCAAATAAAATATTTTTGCGACCCTTAACGGCTTCATCGATTTTGAGAGAACTATCGACAACATGAGAACGCAGGCGATCGGCGTACTTTAAGTATTGTGCGATAACATCTTCAGGATTAAGCGGCTCTAAATTGTAAAGTTTTTCTAAAACTTCATTTTTGGCTTTGACCGATCGCCTCAGCAATTTCGGTAATCCTTCTGTGTCCAATAGGTCAATAATCCGAATCCCTGCACGTTCAGATTTATCCGCGTAGGTTGGACCGATCCCTCGTTTGGTGGTACCGATTTTGTGTTTTCCCCGCTTCTCTTCCGATGCTTGGTCGATGAGACGGTGATAGGGCATTGTTACATGGGCTGTTTGGGAGATATAGAGATTATCGCTCGAAATTCCCAAGGTTTCGAGTTGGTCGATTTCTTCGATCAGCACTTTTGGGTCAATAACGGTGCCGGAACCGATAATACATTGGGTTTTCGGGTAAAGAATGCCCGAGGGAATTAAATGGAGTTTAAACGTGCGATCGCGGACGACCACAGTATGTCCGGCATTTACCCCACCTTGGTAACGCACGACGACATCCGCCGATCGACTCAACAAATCGGTAATCTTGCCTTTTCCTTCGTCTCCCCACTGGGCACCAATAACAATAACGTTTGCCAAGGGTCTCGCTCTTATACGACAGTTTTCACAAACTACCATTATCTGGACTCAATGGGAAAAATGTCAAGGGGGGAATGGGGAATTGAGTTGACATTTTATTCAATTTAATTTTGAATATCAACTTGTCTCAGTTTATACTGTTTTCTTATGATGGCAACAGATTTACCAAATAAATGATTGCGTACATTTTTTTCCCTTGCCATGACATTGTAATTCTTTTCGTAATATCCGAATTTGAATGAAAAAGCGGGTTTTCCATGCGATCGCCTCTAAGAATTTGAGATTAAGGATTGTACGACTTACCGGAAAAAACGATAAAATAAAATTAAGTTACAAATTGTAAATCTTACGTTATGGCTTTATACGCAGAATTACATCGTCATCTAGGGGGATCTGTGGTTCCTCGTATCTTTTGGCGCTACTGTCAGCGTCATAATCAGGAATTAATAGCCCGCTTTCCCGAATATTCAGACTTTGAAGGGTTTTACACTCGTCCCCGCAATACCCTAGATGAGTATTTAGAGTTACACACCCTCGTCGAAAAAGTTCAAACCGAAGAGACACTTCCTTATTTTATTTATCGCCTCATTCGTGGGGCGTATATTTTTGAGAATTTAGCTTACCTGGAATTGCGCTATACGCCCTATCTTCGGACTTCCGAGGATTTGAGCCAAAACGATCGCATTGACCAGATGCAGGCGATCGTGGAGACAGTAGGACGCGCTTCTCAGTTGGCAGAGTGTCCCATCGTTACCAGCCAAATCCTCTGTATGCACTCTCGCTTGCCTTATGAGGTGAATAAGGCGATCGCGGAATTGGCAGTGAATTATCCCCAATATGTTTGTGCCATCGATGTTGCGGGGGGAGATGCCCATTATGGCGATCGCCTGGATGAATTCGTGCAATTGTACCGTTATGCGCGATCGCGGGGCTTAAAAACCACAGGACATCTCTACGAAACCCGCGACGGCTGTTATCCGGAACTTCTCCCCTATTTGTTGCGGATCGGTCACGGCATCCAAATTCCCCTACACTACCCAGAATTATTGCCCGAATTAGCCGCCAACGGGCAATGCTTGGAAGTTTGCCCGACCACTTATATCAAAACCGGCACCCTAGAAGACCCCAAACAACTGAAAACCGTCTTCGATCGCTGTTTTGAAGCGGGAGTGGATATTGCCATTTGTACCGATAATGCTGGGCTGCATAACGTCCGCTTGCCCTTCGAGTACGAAAATTTACTCACCCTCGATATTATCGATTTTCGGCAACTGCAAGCCTGTCAGGATGCCGCCTTTCGCCATGCCTTTGCTTGGCCTCACGGTCAAGCCCCAGCCTCTTTATTAACGGGACTTTTGCAGGAAGAAGCAGCCAAAGTTGCCACAGTTCTCTAATTTTCCAGTCCTCTGTTAAGATAAAATTGCTCTGTTCTAGTCTCGCGATCGACGACTAGCGTTATTTTGTCAGCAAACCAGTTCCAACCGAGTAACCAATTTGAGTCAGTCCATCGAAGTAAAAGAAATCGATACGTTAGCACAAGAACTGGCAGCTATTCAACAAACCAGTTCCAAACGTATTGCCCTACTAGGTTCGCGTCACCTTCCCCTCGCGCACCAAAAAATTATTGAGACCATGAGTTATGCCCTTGTGTTGGGGGGCAACCGTTTGATGACTTCTGGTGCAACGGGAACGAATTTAGCTGCCATTCGCGGGGCTATGAATGCCGATCCCAATCTGTTGACGGTGATTTTACCCCAAAGTTTATCTCGTCAGCCGAGAGAGTCGCGAGAAGTCTTGGAAATGGTGATTCATCTCGTGGAAAATCCCGAAAACGATCGCCTTTCCCTGGGGGAAGCGAGTGCTTTGTGCAACCGGGAAATTATTGCACGCTGTCAGCAATTAGTTTGTTTTGCGTTTCACGATAGTCATACTCTATTGAAGACTTGCGAGGAGGCAGAAGAACAGCGTAAAATTGTGACTCGTTTCTATTTTGATTAAATCTTAAATCTCACTTTGACGGAGGAATTGCGATCGCGACTCCTATTTTTGCAAGGAAGATTTAAGGAAAACTGATTTTGCTTACTGATTACTGTTTACTAAACTATGGCTTCGACTTGCTCTTTTGACGTGGTTAGCGATTTTGACTATCAAGAAATGGTTAACACAGTCGATCAAACCCAAAGAGAAATAAAAGGTCGTTACGATCTTAAAGATACCAATAGCACGGTAGAACTGAGTGAAACGGCAATTACTGTCAATACTGATAGTGATATGACTTTGGATGCAATTCACGGGATTTTGCGCCAAAAAGCAGCTAAACGAGAACTCTCCCAAAAGATTTTTGAATATGGTAAGGTTGAATCCGCCAGTGGCGATCGCGTTCGTCAGGAAATAACCTTAAAAAAGGGAATTAGTCAAGAATTAGCAAAGAAACTTAGCAAATCAATTCGAGATAATTTTAAAAAGGTTCAAGCCTCAATTCAAGGAGATTCGGTCAGAGTGACTAGCAAATCTAAGGACGATCTGCAAGAAATTATTCAGTTTCTCAAACAGGAAGATTTCCCCGTCGCATTACAATTTACAAACTACCGATAAGACTACAGGAAAAAGGCAATGGCAAATCGCTATACTGTTTAAATTAATCACGAAGGATCGACCCAGACAATCACCGTTGCAGAGGATCAAAAGATTCTGGAAGTTGCTTTAGCAGAGGGAATTGAATTACCGTCTTCTTGCACTGCTGGGGTTTGTACGACTTGTGCTGCTAAGATTTTAGAAGGTAAAGTCGAACAAGATGTGATGGGACTTTCTCCTGAGTTACAAGAGGAAGGATATGCTTTATTATGTTATGCCTATCCGCGATCGGATTTGAAGTTGGTATCGAATCAGGAAGATGAAGTTTATCATCGTCAGTTTCCCTCAGCTTAACTGGTTTGCTTAACGTCAAAAGTTTTACAAAATAGTTAGGGGTTGTCCTGATGATAACCCTTAATTTTATGATTAAGAAATCGAGAATAAATATTTTGAGACGATTGTGAATTTACCTTCTTTTCTTTGGCTTTGGAAAATTGCAGCTTGGTCGATGGGGTTGGCGATCGCTGCTTATTTCCTTTTGGCGATCGCAGGAATTTGGATGCGTATTTTGCGTTTAAAAAACCAATCTTACCCTCAAGGTTTGCGGTTATTTCACCTGGCGATCGGCAGTATTTTGGTATTTTTAGTGTTACTTTTACTCACTGTTGGTATTATTGGCACATTAGGCTATTACGGCAATTTGGGACATTCTCCCCACCTTGTCGCGGGAATTTTGGTGGTAACGTTGGTGTTAGTGTCTGCGGGGAGTGCATTGGCGATCGGGAAATGGGAAAAAGCGCGATCGCTTCATCTGATTACAAATTCAATTCTCTTTTTTGGCTTTATTTTTGTCTCGCTTTCAGGTTGGGGTATCGTACAAAAGTATTTACCTTAGTTGCAGAAATCGTATTTTAATTGGGTTCAAGAAAATCGGAAAGCACTTCATCGGGTTCATCTTCTATATCTTCCTCCATCTCTTTTAACTCTTCTGCGATCGCATTCTCAAATCGAGGCTGGGAAACTGGCGATCGCGGGATAGAACCCAGATTAACTTGTTGTTGCAATCTTGTTACCGTGACATTAAGCTGACTCAACATTTGTTTGAAAACAGCGACTTCTCCTTCTAATTTTATCAAGCGATCGCTAGAATTTGCGCCAACTTCTCCTAAATATAAAGCGATCGCTTCGCCAATAATTTCTGCTTGAGATGTGTTGCGATCGGCAGCAATTTTTTGAATCTTATCCTGCCAAGTCGAGGAAATTTGACAACTCACCGTAACTTGTTTATTCCTGCTTTGATTCATTATCAATTAACTTCTATTTATTCAATCTTATCACTACTTTGAGGCAAATAATCATAGCGTTGCAAAAGTTTTAATAAAAACTCACTAGCAGAACAACAAGTTTTGTAATGTCTGGTATTGTTCCAACCGCGAACAGTATTAGGCGATCGCCATAATTCTAAATGATTCACCCCCGGATCTGCATAAAAACTCTCCTCCCCAGAACCTAATAATGCAGCACTCCAATGGGTAAAATAGTCGTGACTGAGGCGATAAATAGGAAAATTTCCTGTTAGTGGTACACCCCATCCATCAAGGGCAATAAATGCACTAATTTTCCCTCCTTGACTTTGCCATGCTAAAGCTGCAAATATTGCCCCAACAACTCCCGCACTAAAAGCAAGGAAGAGAAGAGAAGAAATGCGATCGCTATTTTTGTTAAGGAAATTTAAGACATCAATTCCCGAATAAGGAGGAATAGTTGAGGGGAGAATGAGAAGGCGATCGCGGGATAATTCTAAATTCTCAATCAAATTATCAGTAAGTTCTGGGGCATGAATTCCAGGACAGATAAAGATTGTCATATTAAGTTCACAAAATAGCTCAAAAAACAATTATTTGTTACTTTTCTTGATATAAGTGCGATCGCAGATTGCTCGATCGATGGAAGTTTGCCTTATGATTGTATAGAATTGCAATTGTTTATTCGCGATTTACGGAAATGACAGTTTTAACTCCAATTCATAAAATTTATCTGCATAGCGGGAGTAACATTACGATTCCCGATCTCAGTTGGCAAGAGTTTGAAGATATTTTAGAAGAACTGGGTGAAAAGCGCAATGTGCGACTTGCCTATAGTCAAAATTGCTTAAAAATTATGTCACCTTCCCCAGAACACGAACGCGCTAAAATTGTTATATCCGATCTTGTCAAAATTATCTTGAGAGTACAAAGAAGAGCATGGGAGGCTTTAGGCTCAACAACTTTTAAAAAGAAAACAATGCAAGCAGGAATTGAGCCAGATGAATGTTTTTATATTCAGAATTATCGAGCA
>NZ_JAYGHV010000298.1:0-16609 GCF_034932145.1 Spirulina sp. 06S082
CAATCAATGATTTCGAGTAATGATTTTAGAACTGGCGTAACGATTGAGTTAGATGGCTCGGTTTGGCGCGTTACTGAATTTCTCCATGTTAAACCCGGAAAGGGTTCGGCGTTTGTGCGAACCAAACTGAAAAACGTGCAAACGGGAAATACGGTGGACAAAACCTTTCGAGCGGGGGAAACGGTTCCCCAAGCGATTCTCGAAAAGCGTACCAAGCAATACACCTATAAAGACGGTGACGATCTGGTTTTCATGGATATGGAATCTTATGAGGAAATGCGCTTGAATCCCGATTCAGTGGGCGATCGCATCAAATATCTCAAAGAAGAAATGGAAGTCAATGTCGTCATGTGGGGGGATCGCGTTTTAGAAGTCGAACTTCCCAACACTGTTGTTTTAGAAGTCACTGAAACCGATCCGGGGGTTAAAGGGGATACAGCAACAGGGGGAACAAAGCCGGCGATCGTGGAAACTGGAGCCCAGGTGATGGTGCCACTCTTTATTTCTGTGGGAGAAAAGATTAAAATTGACACCCGCAATGATTCTTACATCGAAAGAAGTAAGTCGTAACTCAGGCAACAGGTAACAGGTAACAGGCAACAGTGATGATAGCTGGTAACTGGTAACTGGTAACTGGTAACTGATAACTTAATCCGCACACGCTATTGGGATTTGCAATCGGTGTCTATTGATTTTCAACAAGTCCGCGAATTATTAGCGGCGATCGCCCAGACAGATATTGTCGAATTGAGTTTGAAGAGCGATGAGTTTGAACTAACGGTGAAAAAAGGGACTCATTCCTTATCCACTGTTTCTGCTCCTGAATCGGCTGGAACATTGGCCAACCAAACTTCTCCTCCTCTTTCTAAGCTCTCTCCCTCCTCTCCTATCGTTATGGATTCTGCTCCCCCACCTACTGTGGAGCTTGGCTGGGTAGAAATTACCTCGCCCATGGTGGGAACATTTTATCGCTCTCCTGCCCCAGACGAATCGCCATTTATTGCGATCGGCGATCGCGTCAATCTTGGGCAAACTGTCTGTATTATTGAGGCAATGAAGCTCATGAATGAAATTGAAGCTGAAGTCTCCGGGCAGATTATGGAGATTGTGGTGGAAAATTCAGAGCCGGTAGAGTATGGTCAAGTACTCATGCGCGTCAAACCCGATTGACCCCTTGAGGAAAGGCAAAAATCACAAATCAGGGTTTGCTATGATTGTCATCATCGAAGAAAGACTGTTAGAATTCGGGGATCGACATTTTGCTTGAGGTTTATGGAACTTACCCAATCCGTATCGCAGGAAGTCATACAGCAATTAGCTGACTACTTCAGTATTCTCAGCGAACCCATGCGCTTACGAATTTTAACTTTCTTGCGCGATGGGGAAAAGTGCGTGCAGGAATTGGTTGAAGCGACGCAAACCAGTCAGGCCAATGTCTCAAAACATTTGAAGGTGATGTTGCAAGCCGGTATTCTCAGTCGCCGCACTGTGGGAACATCCGCTTATTACTGGGTCGAAGATCCGTTAATTTACGAATTATGTAATTTAGTTTGCCATCGTCTTGCGGCTCGCATTGAGCAGCAAGCCCAAGAATTTCGCGATTTTAGTCTCGCGAATGGCCGGGTTTCTTAAATTTAAAGACCTTCGTGAATGATTTTCCTTGTCGAGGGATATTAATTTTATTGGCTTGCTGTTGATGATTTTGCACTAACACGATCTAGGGTAAACAAATTTCAGAGAGTCCTGATTTTATTGGCTTACTTTTTGTAACCAATCTGCAATACCATCGGCGATCGCCCTCACTAATTTTTCCTGTTCCTGGGGACTCACGATCCACTCAAATTCTGTTGGGTTAATCATAAAGCCCAATTCAAGTAAAATCGCGGGTGCTGCATGAGGACGGGTCAAGGCCAAATTGTTCCAAAACACTCCATAGGAGGGACGCTCCAAATTCTCAACTAAATAATTATGGAGAAATACCGCTAAATCCTGTGCTTGGGGATGATACCAAAACATCCCCACTCCCGCCGTATTTACCGCATCGCCACTATCGGGTAAAGCATTGTAATGGACGGAAAACGCTAAATCTGGCTTGAGGCTGGCGATCGCATCCATCCGTTCTTGCAATCCTAACTCAACATCGCTTTCCCTGGTCATATAAACCGTGGCTCCCCGTCCTTCCAACTCTGCTTTTAAGCGTTGGGAAACCTGCAAATTTACTGCCTTTTCTGGATAACCATTGGGTCCTCGCGCTCCCAATTCCGTGCCACCATGACCGGGATCGAGGAGAATTCGCATTCCCTGCAAAGATTCTCCCGATCGCCCAGAAACCTTGGGAGGATGGCGCAAGGTCAAAATCAAACTCGTCCCCTCATATCGCAAGGCAAAACCCCACTGCTGCTGGGTTTTGAGGACAAATTGATACTCTAATTGGGTCGGTGTAATTTGCTGCCAGTCCAAGCGCTTAATTAAGGGATCGTCATCGATCCAAATCGTATCGGTTTGAGCAGTAGTGTTATAAAGAGTGAGAGTAAAAATTCCATCTTCTTGTTTAACGGAGACAGGAACGGGAACTTCGAGAGGAAAAATAATCTCTGTTTCTCCTTGTCCTTGGCGAGAACTAATACTGCGAATATTGGATTGAGGAGGAATAGACCCCGGAATGAGGCGCGTTTCGCTCTCTTTAATCCATCCACCATAATCCAAACGCAGCCATTCCCCTTCTCGTCCACTAATACTGGCTCGAGTTCCTTGGGGCAGGGGAGTTAAGCGAGAATAATCGGTACCCGGTCCCGTGCGAGCCACTCCCGATGGAGCCGTCACCTCAATTACTTCTAATTCGCGAGGGGAAAGAACCGCGATCGCGCCAGTTCCTGGTTGAGTATGGGTGGCACCGTTGAGGCTAATTTGGAACTCGGGGATGCCGAAATTACCGGGGCGATCGCTCGTGACGCAGCCTTGATATTGTGTTGCTGTTGTCGATCGGGGTTGATTTTGGGAGGTGAGGACGGCAGAATTAGGTGGGAGTTGGGCGATCGCCGCTTGGGGGGCTAGAGGTAATTCCAGATCGCTAACTTTAACGATAACTTGAGCATTAGAAGGGGCGATCGCGCCAAAACAGATCGGCTCTTCCGGTAATCTGGCGATGTCCCGTGCTGGAGTTAGGGAATCTGGAGCAAAATTGGCCCCCGTTGGGATGACTGGGCGATCGCTCTGTCGCGTCACCCGCACTCGAATCTCTTCCCCTCCCGAGCGCACTACAAAATCGTTGTCTCCTAAGCGCAAGGGAAAACTAGGAGCAAAATGCCCGGCTGGACTGCGCTGAATCTCTTTTCCATTAATAGACACCTTTTCCTGGGGGGAAGCTGTACCAATGAAAAAGATTTGTTCTGCTGTCGTCTGGTGTTCCTTGGGGGGATAGGCTAAGAATAGCGATTCTGCCTGAGCGGGGGAAATCATCGCACTCAATCCAACCATTGCGATCGCCCCTCCCAGTCCATAGCCTAAATTTTTTGCGCTTCCCATATTTTGCTTTTTTCCCGCTCATCTCTCCCTAAATTACTCCTTTTCTGAGTCCAATGCAATTGGATGATCTCAAAATTGAACATCTCCTCGGAAGAAATAATCAAGCTATCCTTTAATTTTCAGGTAGCAAGGGTAAAGTTATTGTAAATGTAGTTCCCTCGTTGAGTTTACTCTGCACATCGATCGCGCCCTGATAAAGCGCTACGGCTCTTTTGACAATGGCTAAACCTAAACCCGTTCCTTTGATTTCACCGACATTTTTAGCACGATGAAAGGATTCAAATAAATGGGGAATATCTTCGGAAGGAATGCCCAGACCGCGATCTTCAATTTGGAAGATAACTTCACAATTTTTGAGGCTAACATTCAAGGTAACTGGGGTATTTTGAGGAGAGTATTTAGTAGCATTTGATAACAAGTTTGTCAAGATATAACGTAATAAATTTTCATCGGCAATAATATTGCGATCGACACTTTCTCCATTGCTAAAAATGATACTATGTTGATTTTCGTCGATCGCCTCAATTTCAGCCAATAACTCCAAACAAAAGTTTTTTAAATTGAGTGGAGCAAGAGAAAGTTCGATTTTTCCAGCTTCTGCTCTACCCAGAATGAGAATATCATTTAAAAGTTGCAAAATACGATCGCTGGCACGCAATAGGCGATCGAGTTGTTGTTGTTTTTGTTCTTCAGAAAGTTTGTGACTGTAATGTTTTTGCAACTTGGCTGAAGCCATAATGACCGTGAGAGGAGTGCGAAATTCATGGGAGGCGATCGAGATAAAATTCGATTTTAGTTCATTTAACTCTTTCTCTTTTTCTAAAGCATGGCGAATATCATTTTCAGCTTGTTTGCGATCGCTAATATCTCGACCTACGGCTTGAATTTCAATTAACTCTCCTTGTTCGTTAAAAAAACCGCGATCGATCCATTGTTGAATTCGGCTTGTTCCATTGGGCAAAAAAGTACGAATTTCGCAGGTATAAACAGGACGATCCGGACGCAAAAGCGAATATTGTTGGTTTAATGTTTCCAAATCTTCTGGGACAATATCCGGCAACCATTTGCGATCGATAATATCTTGCCGAGATTGCTGGAAATAGCGACAATAGGCATCATTAACAAAAATAAGAGTTCCATCGACGCGATAGCGACAAATGAGTTCGGTTTGATCTTGTACGATCGCCCGATAGCGTTCCTCACTTTTTCGTAATTCTACTTCAGTTTGCTTGCGATCGTCGATGATGATAATTGAACCCACACACTCAATCGGGTTTCCTTCGTCATCTCGTATTAATTTCACCTCATCCCGCAACCAAAGATAATTGCCATTTTGATGTAAAAAGCGATACTCGTAAACTCGATGTCCGCTTACGAATAATTGTTCTAAATTGGCAAAAATATGCGGGATATCTTCTGGATGAAGTCGATCGCGCCAAAAGTTAGGATCTTGCAACCAAGATTGAGGAGAATAGCCTAAAATTTCTTTAATATTTTCACTGATAAATGTTGCAGGGAAACTCTCATCCTGAACTCCGCAACTATAAATCACTGCCGGACTCGAAGCAATCAAGTATTCAAATCGTGCTTGAATAGCTTGTAATGGTATTTCTGCACATTTGCGATCGCCGCAAGAGGAGAAATGGACTTCCATTGCTTGCCAAATTTGCTCTCGGGTAATTGTTCCGGTTATGATTCCCTCGTTGTCGATTAAGGGTAATACCAATAAACGATACTGGCGAAAAAGGGAGAGGAGTTGTTGAAAACTGGTGATTTCTGAGACTTGATAGGCGATCGCCCCTCCCATAGCCTCACTAACAGGTCGCTCGAACCAATCCCGATGCTTTGCCATAAAAGAGACGGCCTCTTTTTCTGTTAATACTCCCACCAAGGAAGAATTTTTATCTCCTAATGCAGTGACTAAAAGATAATTATCAAGAGTAGTTTCCTTTAAATGTAAAGCGGCGATCGCCTGAGCCAGTAAAGTCTGAGGAGGAACAATCGGTGGATAGCGATCGATCGCTTGGTTGAAAACATCGAGAAAACTGACTGACATGGCAAATTTTTTTCAGGATGCAAATTTTGCATCCTAGTAAAATTGTTGATAATATCGCCAGTAGGTCCTAATTAACGAGACTGATTGGCTTTAGTATCGCGAACAGCCGCCCAAAAGAGCAAACCCGTCAAAGGAATACTTGCTGCAAGGATAATCGCAGTAATTGTAGTGCCATAGGTAGGGTGTCCGTAAGAGAGTTCAAAAATTGAACCGACTCCGGCGATCGCGCAGATGCAGCAACCCGCTAACAAAATTCCGCTTTTTGGTGTCATTCCCATATTAGTTATCAGCTATCAGTTCACAGGTTTAACGGCATTAACTGAAAAATGATTCTTTTTCAGTTCCTCAGCCAAGACTAAATTATTTTTGACCCGATCCACAAATAAGACTCCTGTGAGGTGATCCATTTCGTGTTGAATAACTCGGGCAAGGATGCCATCGGCTTTTAGCTTCTGAGGTCTGCCGTTTTCGTCCTTAAAGGTCACTTCGATCGCCTTGGGACGGGTGACATCCAAATACACTCCAGGGATGCTCAAACAGCCTTCTTCTGCATCGCATAATGCTTTACTAGCACTAATAATCTTAGGGTTAATTAACACCAAAGGTTCATTAGACTCGTCTTTGGGTTCGCAGTCAATAACGATTAACTGTTTATTGACAGCAACTTGAGGGGCAGCCAAACCAATGCCATCGGCACTATACATGGTTTGTAACATTTCCCGAATCAGTTGGCGGACGCTATCATCGACCTTAGCAATGCGTTTGGCAGGTTGACGCAGAACGCGATCGCCGAGATGGTGAATCTCTAGGGGCGGATTTTTTAACTTTTTCTTGGCAACGGCGACGGCAGAGGACATAAGCAATTCAAAATTCAAAGTTCAAACTAGGGGAATTGGTTGCACCCCATCGGATTAGACAAATATTCTGTCTTGTTTAATCTTAACAGTTCTTTATGAATCTGCGAGGTTGACTTCTAAGAGTCCAGGGGGTGGGATAATTTCTATGCGCCCTGCTTTGATATCTACAACGGGGACAATCTCCGCAACAAAGGGGATGAAAATGCTTGGGGCAGTTTTTGGCGATCGCTTTTTCTTCTTTTTCCTCGATCCTGTTGCGACTTCGGACAAGATTTCGGGGTTTGCCTTTAAGGTATCTTCTAATGGCGCATTTTCTAGCACGGTTTGGGGTTGTGTATTTAAGGTCACTTCCAATAGGTCATTTCCTGCCGTATAAATCTCCGTAACTCGACCGATCGCCTCTCCGGTTGACTGAATAATAACTTCTAAACCCACCAGATCGGCAACGTGATATTCATCGGCTTTTAAGGAAGGGCGATCGCCGGCATCGACGAGGAATTTTGCACCTCGTAAGGCTTCTGCTTGATGAATATCTTCAATGCCTGCCAGTTTGATGATATAGAGTTTTTTCCCTGGTATCGATCGCCCAGATAATAATTCAAATTGTTGGGGATGAGAAGTATTAGGTAATTGCAACCATCTCACTCCAGGTTGTAAAAATCGTTCGGGAAAATCAGATTCAGGATAAACCCGCAATTCTCCTTTTAAACCTTGTGCGGCAACAATTTTGCCCACGTCTAATAATTTCATTTATTATTGGTGCTTGATGACTGTTTTAATGTTTGTAAGAAAAACTCTTCTAAGGAAGGTCGAGCCAAATTCATGCCGATTAAATGAGCATCCATCGCCTTTAATTGGCTGAGAAATTCTTGGGGATCTCCCTCAAGTTCGCCGTGCCAACCCGATCGCCCAAAGTCAAGTTCTTTTAAATAAGATTGTAGGTCTTCTGCATTGCCTCCTTGACCCGTGACGCGATAGCGATCGCCGCTACCTAATAATTCGTCCAGGGAGCCGGTGCAAAGCAGTTCTCCACGATCTAAAATGGCAATGCGATCGCAAATCTGCTCGACATCTGCCAAAATATGGGAATTAAAAAAGATAGTTTTGCCATGTTTTTTTAAGGAGAGAATAATCTCGCGAATACGATAGCGACCGATGGGATCGAGGCCAGACATTGGTTCGTCGAGAAAGAGAATATCGGGGTTATTTACTAAGGCTTGAGCCATGCCCACCCGTTGTAACATTCCTTTAGAATACTGGCGCATGGGCTTCTTTTTCGCGGTATAAGTATCCAATTCTACCCAGTCCAATAATTCAGGAAGACGCTGTTTTTGTACTTTTTGGGAAATGCCAAATAAGTCTGCGGCATACTGCAAGAACTCCCAAGCCGTGAGATAGTCGTACAAGTAGGGATTTTCCGGCAGATAGCCAATGTGTTGTCTTGTAGCGCGATCGCCGATAGGATTGCCCAATAGGGTTGCCCGTCCCGAGGTTCGGCGCACAAATCCCAGTAAGATTTTTAAGAGGGTTGTTTTTCCTGCACCATTGGGACCGAGTAAGCCAAAGGTTTCCCCCTCGTACACCGTCAGGGTAATACTTTTCAGGGACTCAATCAGGCGATCGAACCAAAAGCCTGTCCGATAGACTTTCTTTAATTCCCAGATTTGCACAACAGGGACGCGATCGCTTTGGGTATCGGAATGAGAGTCATTCTTTTCCTCTTCCAATCCTTTCTCTTCAAGGGTTTTATCGGGAACTAGAGTCATAAGACTACAGATGCAATGCTATTTCTATCTCGTCAATTATTTTAACCGTTTTGCTAGGCGATCGAAGTTTTACAAGCTGTCTTTTGACAAGATACTTAAGATTCTCGACGATCCCTAAATATAGCTTGACTGTACGACTAAAGAGGAGACCACCGTGAAAAAACTTCTGTTCACTGCATTACTATTGGTTTTTACTGCAACCACTTTCTTTTTGTCCCAACCTGCCTTTGCGGGAGATGCTGCTAAGGGAGCCAGCCTTTTTTCTGCCAATTGCAATGCTTGTCATTTGGGGGGCAAAAATGTCATTAATCCCAGCAAAACGCTCTCTAAGACTGATTTAGAGAAAAATGGATACGATCTGGCAGCCATTATTGCTCAAGTTACCAATGGGAAACCTCCCATGCCTGCTTTTAAAGGTCGTCTGAGCGATGAACAAATTGAAGATATAGCCACTTATGTTTTAGAAAAAGCCGAAAAAGGTTGGTAATCCTCAATCTTCTTGATTGTTTGAGGGATGTTAAACTTATAAGTTTAACGTCCCTATCCTATTTTTTGACAAGAAAATACTTGTAAAAGGGATAATACACTATTTTAAATATGAATGGGCAGATAACCAATGAGGCGATCGCCGTTTTAATTCTCGCTTCTCTCCTCGATCGCCTCATTGGAGATCCTTGGAGTTTCCCTCATCCCGTGAAGGTAATGGGAGCAATCATTCACCAGACAACGCAATTTATTTTCCAATTTAATTTGAACCCAGGACTTAAACGCAGCCTGGGAATTTTATTAGGAGGTGGACTCATTCTCGGCAGCGCGATCGCGGGATGGGCGATGGTGTATAGTGCTAATTTAGTTCATCCTTTTTTCGGCATGGCGATCGCCAGTCTGCTCTTAGGAAGTTGTTTTGCTGGGCGCAGTTTGCGAGATGCCGCAATGGATGTTTTAGTCCCTTTAAAAGCAGGAAAAATAGACCTCGCGCGGGCAAAATTGAGTCAATATGTAGGACGAGAAACTGCTAATTTATCCGAGGAAGAAATACTGCGAGCAATCTTAGAAACTGTTGCCGAAAATACCACAGATGGCGTAACTGCACCCTTATTTTATGCAATTTTAGGGCTATTCTTTCCCCTCGGTAGCGTCCCTCTCTGTTTGGCTTATAAAGCCGTCAGTACCCTCGATTCAATGATAGGCTATCTACGAGAACCTTACACCGATATTGGTTGGTTTAGCGCCAAATTAGAAGATATTTTAACTTGGCTTCCCTGTCGCATCACAATCCTCACTATTGCTCTGGTATCGGGAAAACCGAAACGAGTTTTATTCCTCTGTCGTCGCGATGCACCTCAAGATCCCAGCCCCAATTCTGGCTGGAGTGAATGCGCTTATGCGGCGGCGTTAGGAGTACAATTAGGGGGAGAAAATATTTATCAAGGGATTGTTAAAGATAAGCCCTTTTTAGGGGAAAGCGATCGCGCGATCGCGCCAGAAGTTGTCCTCGCAGCCTTGCACTTAATGCGAACCTGCTTTTTGCTAGGACTGGGATTGGCGATCGCATTATACAATTTGGGGCTTGTTCTTTCTACCCATTCCTAGAAAAATACTATTGGTCTACATTAAAAATATATCAACATGAAAGCATCAGATATTATGACAACGGATGTTGTCACCATTCGGGGTTCGGCAACCGTCGCAGAAGCCGTTAAAATAATGAAAGGAAAAGGGTTACGCGCTCTCATTGTTTCCCGTCGTACTGACGAAGATGCCTATGGAATGGTAACAGAAACCGATATTGCTTATAAGGTAGCGGCTTACGGAAAAGACCCCAAAACTGTTAAGGTTTATGAGATTATGACGAAACCCTGTATCTCTGTCAATCCCGATCTGGGAGTTGAATATATTGCTCGTTTATTCGCGAATACGGGAATTCGTCGCGCTCCGGTAATCCGCGATACACTGCTCGGTATTGTCTCTATTACCGACATTATTACCAAAAGTAATTTTGTCGAACAACCTAAAGAATTAACCTTAGAAGAAGAGGTGATTAAAGCACGAGATAGCGCTCGAGCAATTTGTTCTGAAAAGGGTGCGACATCTCCTAAATGTGCTTCTGCCTGGGATATTGTGGAAGAATTACAAGCAGAATTGGCTCACCAACGTGCAAATAAACCCAAGCAAACCTATTTTGAAGAGTATTGCGAGGAAAATCCAGAAGCCTTGGAAGCAAGAGTTTACGATACTTAAAATTAATTAGTTAAGCTACCTCCATTATCAGGTACTGTAGTGGGAGCGTCTCGCTCCCTAGAGTCCTAATTATGTCAATTTGCAACTTTCAAATTGTCTTGAATGAGGGCAGCTAATCGTTCAGCACTATCTGCTACCGCTAAAGTTCCTGCATTCTCTGACATTCTCTCTAACTCATCAGGATTATTCAATAAGCGTAAAACTTCTTTTTCGAGGATTTCTGGAGTGAGTTGCTGCTGACGATAAATCAAGGCTGCTTCTGCTTCCTTAAATGCCAAAGCATTATAATACTGGTGGTCTTCTGCGGCAAAGGGATAGGGAATTAAAATAGCAGGGGTTTTGGTTATTGCTAATTCTGTTAAAGTTCCCGCACCAGACCGACTAATGGCTAAATTGGCTCGTTGCAATAAGCCCGCCATGTTGTTATAAAACGGGAGGGGGAAATAGTGAGGATGTTGAAAACTGTCTGCGTCGGGGTCGCGATCGCCTGTCAAATGCACCAGATATATCCCAGTAGCCAGCCATGTTTTCGCACAATCTCTCACCAATTGATTTAAGACCACAGCCCCTTGAGAGCCACCCATGACGACAATAACGGTAGCATCTTGAGGAATCGGAAAATCAAGAGATTGAGGGCTTAAAAAGGTTTCTCTAACGGGGGTACTCAGCCAAATTGTTTTCTTTTTGGGCAAGGATTGTGCGGCCATCTCCAATCCGATCGCCACTTGGGTACAGAAGGGAGCCAGTAATTTCGTCACTTTTCCGGGTATGGCATTGGATTCGTGAATAATGACGGGAATACCGCACCATCGCGCGGCTAAAATGGCTGGGGCGGATATATAACCCCCGGTAGTGAAAACAGCATCGATGCGTAGCCGTTTTAATAACTTGCGAACCTGAAAAATGGCGATCGCCAAACGATAGAAAACAAAAAGAGATTTTAACCCTCGGGACTGAAACCCCTCCACATTAACTGTATGTAAGGGATAATCTGTCACCAGAGTTTGTTCGAGGCGACCGGTCACTCCCAACCAGTCAATTTGCCAGTCAGATAACTGTTCTGCAACGGCCAAAGCGGGGAAGAGATGACCGCCAGTTCCGCTAGCGGCTATCAGTAAGCGAGGAGAAGTTTCAGACACGGAGATCGAGATTTTGCTATAACTGAAAGAATTACTGTATTTCAACCTAACATTAATGGGCAGTTTTGCACGAGTGGGGAGTCAAACAAAAACGATGCTAAAAATGGGCTGGCGAGTATTATTCGCAACGGGACTGAGTTTGGGATTAACCTTGGGTATGGGGGCAACCGTTCGCGCCCAAGACCAATATCCTCGCAATACTCCCCCAGAATTGAAAACTTTTTTAACTCGGTTGGAAGATGCGGCAAATCGTCACAATTCTGATGAGGTGATACAGTTCTACAGTCAGGAGTTCGCTAACTCTGACGATCTAGACCGTTCTCAATTGTCGGAAAAGCTGGAAACCCTTTGGGAACGATATGGGAATCTTAATTATTTTACCAAGCTAGAATCTTGGCAACAGCAAGGCGATCGCATTGTTCTGGAAACTACGACTTTTATTACTGGAACTCGCACGGATAACGGTCGGGAAATGCGCCTGAAAACGCAAATGCGATCGCGCCAAGTCCTGCAAGGAGAAGTCTTTATTAGTCAAGAGATTCTCTCGGAACGCACGGAGATACTCATGGGGGACAATCCTCCAGAAGTTCAGTTTAATTTACCCGATCGCGTTCAACCTGGAGAACGATTTAATTTTGATGCTATTGTCAAAACTCCATTAGGTGAGGAGCTGCTCTTGGGGGCGGCAATTGAGGAGGAAGTAAATGGCGATCGCTATTTTAGCTCTGAAGCCTTCGATCTAGAGTTACTCCAAGCCGGAGGACTGTTTAAACAGGGAACAGCACCAGAAGAAAGTGGCGATCGCTGGGTTTCTGCAATTCTCATTAGTGGCGAGGGGACAATTATTATTACCCAGCGTTTGCGGGTTGAGGCCGCGGATTGAGCTTAAATTCGTCGGTGCGATCGCTTCTTTTCTTTGACCGGACTCGACCAATATCCTCGCACAGTCCCTAAAATTCCATTGAGGGCATGGAGTTGGTCGGCGGTCCCCATACAAATCAACAAATCTCCTGAATGTAAAGGCGTTTCTCCCGTCGGACCGCCAATTAAGGTTCCATCCTGACGGCGAATGGCGAGGACTAAAGCCCCCGACTGCAATCGCAAATTGGTTTGCTGTAAGGTTTTACCAATGTGAGGACAAGTTACCTCGTCCAGGAAAAACTCATCTAAATAGAGCGATCGGTTCATTCCTGTAATAATGCCATCCACAAAATCGATGGCGCTGGGACGCAGTGCTGCTGCGGCCAAGCGTCGTCCTCCGGTAATATAAGGGGAGACAACCGCATCGGCTCCTGCTCGTTTTAGCTTTGTGACGGCTTCTTCACTATTGGCTCGGGCGATGGCACGAATACTGGGCTTTAAAGTCTTTGCAGAGAGAATCGTATATAAGTTCTCCGCATCAGATTGCAAAGCAGCAACCAAACAGTCAGCGCGATCGATCCCCGCCGCATATAAATCATCATCGTGGGTAGCGTCCCCCTGAATGACCGTATAGCCTCGCTGTCGCGCTTCGTCCAAGGCTTCGCTTTGACTATCGATAATGATGAAAGGAACGTGTTCTGCTGCAAATTCTAAGGCAATTTGAGCCCCCGTCCGTCCGTAACCGCAAAGAATGTAATGATGTTCAAGCATTTCAATCGATCGCCTTCGTTGTCTTAGTCGCAGTCCTTCTCGAAAATAACCTCGAATCATCGCTTCTGTAAAGCGGTTGGCGATATAGCCAATAACAAAAATGCCCATTAAAATGAGAGCGATCGTAAACAGACGGGAGCGATCGCTTAAAGGTCTAACTTCAGAAAATCCCACTGTAGAGAGGGTGATCATGGTCATATACGCGGATTCTGTCCAAGACCATTTCTCGATGAGGGAATACCACAAGGTTCCCAGGATGAAAATCCCGCCCAGCCCAGCAAAACCGCCGATTAACTGGTTTTTGAGACGTTGGTATTTTCGTTCAAAGTTATACATATTGGGCATGAGAGATAGAATTTGTGCGGTATTTTTTGTGAATGTTCGATCGCCGCCCAACATTATTAATATTCTAAGTTTTTTCTAGCCAATGTTGTATTCCTTTTCGAGTCGGTTGTCCGGTGGGGGTAAAGGTCCACATCGATCGCTTGTGTTGCGGTCCGTAGCTGATATGAATGGGACGTTTTTCGCTATAATAATATAAGGAGTCAAAGGGTAATTGCTGCTCTAAAATCCAGTCAACGAGGGCATTACTAGGAACATCGGTAATGCAGAAATCACAGGCAGAACCGAGGCGATCGCAGTAATATTTCCCATTGCTATTTTTTTCGTGAGCGATATGTTGGTCCCGTGATGGGGTGACGCGGCCGTTTTTTTGTCCGGTGAGGGGGTCTTTTTGATTGAGATAGCGCTTTAAGTCGGGGGAACAAAAGCCATAAGTGAGGTGGAATTTTGCGCGGCTAAAATGGTCGATAATGGGGTCGATAATATTGCGGTTGAGGTCGGCGATCGCGGTGATGCTTTCAGGATTTTGGGGGAAAGGTGCGATCTTGGTTGCATATTTTTGATAGGTCTTAGTGCAAGTACAAAACTCAAATAATGTCAAGTATTTGCCAATAAAAACTTCTCGTTCTTTTTCCATCATGGCTGAGGAATAAATCGCGATAATTTAAGGTTCGCAGGAAATACATTCTTACCATGCGCGATCGCCTACTTCAAGATTCTTTAATTTTGCTTAATAAAACTAAAATACTCTTGTCTAGTATCCTTCAAAACGCTATCGTGTTGGTCAACTGAGTTGACGCAAAGAATGCCATGCACAAACCCTTCAATCTCCTCTTTTTCGCCAGTTTGTTGTTTTCATTAGGGTCAAACGTAGGGTCAAACCTAACGATCCCAAAAGCGATCGCACAAGAAACGACTCGGGAAACAACGATCGCGCAAAGACAAACGCGCAATAACACCAGCGAAAGGGTAGCTGCATGGTTTGAAAGTAATCGCGATCGCCCAACCAAATTACGCGCTTTTTTGCAACGGATGCCCAAAGGTGGAGATATTCATTCTCATTTAAGTGGTGCAGTTTATGCAGAAAGTTATCTTGAATGGGCAGCAGAGGAGGGCTATTGCGTTAATACAGACACTCTTAGTACAGATCATTTAACGCTAATTGAACCGCAAAACTGCGATCGCACTTTAGAGAATGCGATCGCAGTAGAGGATCTGCAAGAAAAACGCACAGATATTTATAACGCATGGATCGATCGCTGGTCAACCCGAAATTTAGCTTTTGCAGGGGAATCGGGTCACGATCGCTTTTTTAATTCGTTTCAAGGCTTCGATCCGATTTCTTCCTTACTATCCCGCCGAGGGGAGATGGTAGGGCGTGTCGCTAACCGCGCCGCCGCACAACACATTTTTTATCTCGAATTAATGCTTACTTTTCAGAGCAGCGAAGTGAGGAACTTGGGGCGTGAGGTCTGGGACGGAGATTTTGCCAGCACGAGACAAAAGTTACTCGCCAATGGTTTACCGCAACTCATCGAGGCAGGACAGAAAGAAGCAGAGGCGATCGCCCAAGGAATTTCTCGGGCCTTGGAATGCGATACTCCCAACCCTCAACCCGGTTGCGAAGTGACAGTCCGCTATCTTCAGCAAACCACGCGCATTAAGTCTCCGGCTGAAGTTTTTGCCCAATTTGTCTATGCTTTTGAATTAGTACAAACCGAGGAACTTGTCGTAGGATTGAATTTGGTTGCCCCAGAAGATCATCCCCTAGCATTGCGAGACTATACTCTCCAGATGGAAATGTTGCAATTGCTCAATCGTCAATATCCCAACATTAATATTGCTTTGCACGCAGGAGAGTTAACATTAGGTTTAGTTCCGCCGTCGGATTTAAAGAACCATATTCGCCAAGCTGTGGAAATTGCCGAAGCCGATCGCATCGGTCACGGTGCTGGTATTTTTTATGAAGAAAATCCCCTACAATTGTTAGAAGAAATGAAACGGCGTGGAGTATTAGTAGAAATTTGTTTGACCAGTAATGATGTTATTTTAGGAGTCAAAGGGGAGGATCATCCCTTTCCCGACTATTTACAAGCAGGAGTTCCAGTAACATTAGCTTCTGACGATGAAGGCATTTCCCGCATCGATCTCAGCAATGAATATTTACGGGCGGCGCAAACTTATAATTTAGGTTATTTGGACTTAAAGAAACTTGCCCGTAATAGTCTCGAATACAGTTTTATTGGCGGTGACAGTCTCTGGCAAAGTCCCAATTTTTCTACTATGATTGATGCTTGTGCGGATGATGTACCGGGAGGCACTCTTTCTCGGGAATGTAATGAATTTTTACAGACCAGCGATCGCGCCCGAGAACAGTGGCGTTTAGAGGTAGAATTTACTGAGTTTGAGAATCTTTCTTGGCTGCGTTAGTTGTTTCCTGGCTCAGGATCTGTCAAGACAGGAAATGCGATCGCTATCTAGAACTCTGGAAATGAGCGATCGCGATTTGAGATAATTTCATGATTGAATTTTACTGTATTTTTTCTTTTCCGATCGCGTAGATGTGTCAGAATAGAAAAGTACAATTTCCGATGGGACGCTAGGCGATCGCCTCATCTGAATTCAACAAAAGAAGATTTGGGAAGAAAGAGGTAAAAATGACTGCACAATTACTCCGCAAAAAATTTACCGTGAGTGAGTTCTGTAAAATGGCAGAAACGGGAATTTTCAGCAATGAAGATAATATTGAACTGATTGAGGGAGAGATTGTCGAAATGGGGAAAATTGGCAGACGACACGCTGCTTACTGCGATCGCCTAAACGACTTATTTCGCGATAAATTTGCAAAACAAGTTCTCATTCGCGTTCAACAATAAAGCGCAGGATTCCCCGCTTGTATGTGAAGCATCAAGCGTGGGAGGAATGCGATACAATCTGACCCCCAATGGGGAGGATTGTATGACTTGGCTTGTAGAAAGAGTTTTGTCTAACTGCATTTTCTTTGCTACACTAACAATCTCGTACTGCGCTTACTCAACCGAGTTTTCGAGA
>NZ_JAYGHV010000299.1:0-16358 GCF_034932145.1 Spirulina sp. 06S082
TTCCTATATTGTTGAGAGAAGCTGCAATTCCAGAGCGATCGCCAATTTCTCGTCGAATCTGTAAAGATTGCTGATGATATTTAATTGCTTGACTGTATTCTCCTTGAGATTGATATATATTCCCTATATTGTTGAGAGAAGATGCAATTCCAGAGCGATCGCCAATTTCTCGTCGAATCTGTAAAGATTGCTGATGATATTTAATTGCTTGACCGTATTCTCCTTGAGATTGATATATATTCCCTATATTGTTGAGAGAAGCTGCAATTCCAGAGCGATCGCCAATTTCTCGTCGAATCTGTAAAGATTGCTGATGATATTTAATTGCTTGACTATATTCTCCTTGAGAATCATATACATTCCCTATATTGTCCAATGAGTTAGATTCTTCTCCACGATTCTGAATTTCTCGTGCAATAGTTAATGATTGTTGACAAGAAATCATTGCTAATTGATAATTTCCCTGCTTATAATCGCACCATCCCAGAAGATTTATTATTCCTGCTTTCAGGCTCAAATCCTCTTTTCGAGTTGCAAATTCCAGTGAATCTTCCAGATATTGTCTTGCTTTTGTATAATTTCCTTGACTTTCATTAATAGCACCTAGTTTGTATAAAATATCACTATATTTCACAATATCTTCTTCTTTCATCTGCTGACCTGTAGGGCGATATTCCATTAAGAGTCGATGATAGTTATCTATTTTTTCTTGTTTTTCGGGTATATTTAAACTGCTAATATATCCATCAAATTTAAGTGTTTGATTTTCAACAAAATCTCTAGTTTCCTGAGTTGTTTTAAATCGAAAGATACCCGATCGCCAGTCCCAAAAATCCGGCGCAAAACGAGTTACGCGAGTCATCGCAAAATCGGGTAAAACAAATAAAACCGGATAACGCACATAAATTTTATAAGCATCGCGGACAAAATTGAGGTCTTGTAAAAAAGGCGGATAATTGCCATAAACTCCGATCGCATATTCTAAATCTCGAATCACCAAAACTGTTTTTTTGTGGGACGAAATATTGCGCTTAGGAATTTCTTCCTTTAATGCGTCTCGTAAAAATCGCAGACTGGGATCGGGAAATCGGAAAACCTCAATTTGAACTTCTTCATCTTGAAAATGCTGCTTTAGATGATTGAGTAAGATATCAACTTCCGAAGAAAAATTAACCTCGATAAACCCCAAAGTAAACTTATCTGCTTCTGCAAAATCAATAAAACTCAACAACTCTTGAAAAGGTTCTTGATTGCATTTTATAAACTCTTCTGGATCGGTTAATTTTTGTGTTGATTCCATTACGAACCTCCTCCAGCTTGAAGATTTGCCATCGCCTTTTTAAACTTCTCAATTCGCTTCACAAGGGGATTGGGATAATTCCAGCGCGTCTCCCCTTGATATTCCAAAATTGAAACATTAAATAGCATTTTCTGATAAATTTCATCCTTATCCAAATCCTTATCTCGGCAAACTTTTGCTAAGATTGGATAATGTTCGTCGGGAGTAAAACGCTCAAAATTAAACTGTTCTTGCTTTGCGACATATTCAACATCTTCTGCCATAATTTTAGCGTGTTTCCGTGTATTTGCGATCAGACACGATCGCCGCATCATTTGCATTAACTGACGCACATGACCTCCGCTTATTTTTGCTAATTCACGCAATTGTTCCCTCGACTCGAAAACCGCATCAATATCAACTCGTTTTTCAATTAATTGTTCCACTGCATTCAATCCCTTATCATCATATTCAAGATCGTTTCTATCTTGTTCAAAACGGTAAATATTAACCATTGGCATCACAGTCGGACTGCCAAAACTATTGCTAACATTTCCCGAACGAAGTACAGAAATTGGTACAGTATAGACAAGAGTACAATGTAATTCTTGAATCTGCGCTTCGTAGTCAAAAAATAAAGAATTTCCAACTTCAGGAGGCATCCGATCCATATTATCAAAAATGAGCAAGAATCCTTTTTGATATTTTCCTTCTTCCGCAAACTTATTCCTCAGTTTTTTTGTCCCATCTGCCAACAAATTATTAATATCAGTTTTCAAACGAGAAATATCTTGCTCTAAAGTTTGCCGAATCACTTTTTTGTCTTTTGAATTTGCCCGAATTTGTGCCAGCAATTTCACCAATAACTTTGCTAAAAATGGTGCATTCGCGCCTAAACTGGCCTCACCAGAAACACTAACCGATCGCTCTACAGTTTCTTCACTTTCCCGAGTGATTTCTTTGAACCAATCCTCAAAACTTGTCAAGAGGTTGTTATCAAATCTTAACCCTAATCCCCGTAATTCAAACTCAATTTGTTTGATAACAATGAGATAGAGATCGGTATAACTCACATCATTGATATCAGTTTCTTCATTAATTTCTAAATAAATAACCCGATAATATTGCCGCCATTCTCTCTCTAATCGTTTTAATTCTGTACTTTTACCGCTTCCTCGATGTCCCACAAACAAAACCGTTGTAAACTCCCCTTCATCCAGAAATTCTAATATACCGTTCATCTCATCGATCGCCTCCGTTTTGCGAACCTCCGAAAGATCGACATAATACTTATCAATATTCTCCCCTTCTAAAGGAACGACATCGCATTTGCGAAAGGCTTCTTTGAGGGTTGTAGCGCGATCTGCGGGTAGATTGGTCATAAGTACGAGAAAAGCTATTCCTTAACAATTTTACCGCGATCGCACCCCAAAAACGCGATCGCGCAAGTGTAGCCTGGGTGCAAGTAAGGGTGCAAGCATTGCACCCCTACAGTTCTGGGAATTGTTCGTTATATCAAATCCGGTTAATGGGTATAACAAGCGGGCAAGATGCCCGCACTACTGTAATTATTGAATATTATCGTAGTGGGAGCGTCTCGCTCCCTAGATTTTTAATGATAGTATTCATGCGGATTTGATATTACAATGCGATCGCCTAAACTGTGACTTTCTTTAATCTTCTCAAACGCTGTTCTCGAATATTTTGTTCTAGGCGATCGAAGAAGCACAAAAGTAAGTCGAAACCGATGACCATAAAATTGAGGGAATTTGTCCAAAAGTTTCCTCATAAAGTTTGCAACTTCTTTCCCAAGAAGTCTTTAAATTTTCTTCGTCTTCTTTACTCCGCATCCCAAAATATGGAAAATGATGTAGAAAATATCCAAAATATTGCTGGCAATCTTCTTGATATTTTTGTGTATCTAAAATATGCAAGTGCCAAAAATTATCAATGTAAGTCGATGGTACAACAGGAAGATCAGAATTTTCATAGCAAAGAACTAAAAATCTCCGATATTCTTGAGATACTTGTTGGGTAAAATCTAACGACCACCCATATCCTTCCTCCGGATCCATCGCTTTAACCATGATAAGTTCAAGATCAAGTTGATGCAAGATTTCTTGTCTCATAGTGTATTTGCCCTATTCAGATTTTGGATTTCAGAAAAACTTCTATAAACTAGAGTAACTAAAATTCTAACTTTTTTGGATAATATTTTCGTATTGAAATATTTTGTAACATTCCATGTCTGCGGGTGCAAGCATTGCATCCCTACAGTTAGGCTGAGAAATGTTCGTTACAATACGATCGCCTCTCACTCCTCCCAAATTATAGACAAATCCAACACAAAACCAGGCAGGATATCCTCTCCCTCCAGGCGATCGCAATTTTCCAAAACTTCTTTATCGCGATTCTCTCGATAGATTTCAACTTGTCGATTTTTGGGATCGATTAACCATCCCAAACGTAACCCATTTTCGATATATTCCTCCATTTTACGCTGTAGGAGAGGCAAAGAATCGCTCTTAGAACGCAATTCAATAGCAAAATCTGGACAAAATGGCAAAAACTTCTCACGCTGTTCTAAAGTTAAATTTTCCCATCTTTCTGAAGGAATCCAAGCAATACAAGGAGAACGAATTGCACCATTAGGAAGAATAAAACCTGTTGACGAAAATACTTTACCGAGACGCGATCGCCGATTCCACAATCCCAATTCTCCAATTAGAGATGCTATCCGAATTCCCTGCAACCCTCCTGAAAGCGGTAAAATGACTAATTCTCCTCGTGCAGTGCGCTCAAAATTTAACTCTTGATGAATTCTACACAGTTCGTAAAACTGGTCGTTGCTGAACTCAACAAAAGGTTGGAGATTGAGAATAATTCCCGTCATGACAGCACTTGGCTCAACTTTTCTCATTATAGCGAGTCTCCCCTGCTATAACTTCCCTCGAATTTCCCGAAACCGCGATCGCGCCCATTGCTAATTATCAAGGGATAATTGATAATTGATCGTTGATAATTGATAATTGCTGAATCTGTGTCTTTAAGTTTTCAATCCATAATTGCCCAACTCCACGAATTTTGGAGCGATCGCGGCTGTCTCATCGCTCAACCCTACGATACGGAAAAGGGTGCGGGAACCATGAGCTATCATACCTTCCTGCGGGCGATCGGTCCGGAGCCTTGGTCTGTCGCTTATATTGAACCCTGTCGTCGTCCCACGGATGGACGCTACGGGGAAAATCCCAACCGCTATCAGCATTACTATCAATATCAAGTCCTGATCAAACCTTCTCCCGATGATATTCAAGAAGTCTACCTCGACTCCCTCAAAGCCTTGGGAATTCGCCCAGAAGACCATGATATTCGCTTTGTTGAAGATAATTGGGAATCTCCCACATTAGGTGCTTGGGGAGTCGGTTGGGAAGTTTGGTTGGATGGGATGGAAATTACTCAATTTACCTATTTTCAACAGTGCGGAGGTATTGATTGTCGTCCCGTTTCTATTGAAATTACTTATGGTTTGGAACGCTTGGCGATGTATCTTCAAGATGTGGAGGCGATCGCCAAAATTCAATGGAATGAACACCTCAATTATGGCGATATTTTTCTTCAAGGTGAAATCGAACAATGTACCTACAACTTTGAGGCCTCGGACCCAGACCTTTTATTTAACTTGTTTAAACTCTACGAACAAGAAGCAAAACAATTAATCGATCGCGGTTTAGTTCTTCCCAGTCACGACTATGTATTAAAATGCTCTCACTCTTTTAACTTGCTTGATGCCAGAGGAGTTATTTCTGTCACCGAACGCACCAGTTATATCGGACGCATTCGCAATTTAGCACGTAAAGTCGCCCATTTATATTTACAACAACGAGAATTATTAGGATTTCCACTGATGAAGGAACAATGAACAAATATTAACTTCAAAGTGATTGTTTAAAATCCTCTTTCGTAAGAGTATATATCCCCAACTTGCTCAAAAAGTTCTTCAGATTGTGTTGATAGCATCTCTAAATCTTCAGGATCGATCGCTGTTTTTAAGGCTTCCATATTGCTTTTTATTTGTTGTCGATCATTTGTCAATCCTGTAACAATAGAACTAACAATCTGCCGATTATTTAACCAATTGAGAGCAACTTGAGAAATACTCAAACGATATTTTTTAGCGATTTTATCCAAGGTCAATAATAGTTCTCGAACAGCCTCCCATCCGCCATGTTGAGCAATCATATTGCTGTAGTAAAAACTGCGAGCGTGTTCTCCTTCTGAGAGGAGGAATTTAACGTTTAAAAACTTATCCGATAAAAAACCTGCCGCGAGAGAACCATAGGCAAAAATCGCAATATCTGCTTGCAAACAAAGGGCTTGTAGGGAATTTTCCAAGCGGCGATCGATGAGACTATACTGCACTTGATTGCTCTTAATCGGTGCAATTTGTAACGCTTTTTTTAACATGGGTGTATTAAAATTAGTGACACCCAAGCGAGCAATTTTACCCCGCTCTACATATTTGCTAAACTCCTCTAGAGTTGAGGTAAAATCAAGGCGAGGATCGTGCCAATGAATTTGAATACAGTCGAGGCGATCGCGCTGTAAATTGCGTAAGGCACTCTCAATTTTATTCTGAATTTGTTTAGGGGTAGGAACGCTATCAAAAAATACAGCTTTGGTAAAAATTTGGCAATCGGGTCTTCCCTTCAAACATTTTCCTAAAATCCGTTCGCTGCGTCCATAAATATCTGCTGTATCAAACCTTGTTACCCCCCAAGCAAGATAGGTATCGATCGCCCGTGCGAGATCCGTCTCTGGTGTCGCTTTCCAACTGCGATCGTCGAGTTGCCAACACCCCAAAATAAAAGAATCTGCAACACAATCGGACTTTACATTCATAGTGACCATTCTCCTAGAACAATTAATAAATGATTAGGGTGAACCGAATAAATTGAGGGGAAAATGTCCGTAAGTACCGTTAATTTCTTCTTCTTCCGATTGACAAGCAATGAGAACCCCTCGATAGTTTCCTTCATAAGCATCGAGATAATGGCTCATCTTAGCCGTATTGAACTTAATATAAACAGGAGTATCTACCGATTCGATCTCGGCGATCGCAAAAGGAACAGCATAGCCCAAAGCCTCAAGGTAATGTGCGAGAACCCGATAACCTTGAGAGGAATTGTCGGCACAAACACCCAAATTTTCCGACTCCGATCGCGTTGTCATTAAACGTATTGCTTGACGCAATTCTTCAGCCTCTGTTTCCGAAGCAGGAACCTTGGGCGTTACACCACTAAACGAGTCGAGAATCTTGCGTGCATGAGTTAGATCGGAAGTAGCATTCATTATTTAATTATTCCCCCTCGGGGGTTGGTGGTTGAAAATAGAGAGAAGATTGATACAAAATTTGCTCTTGGTGGGTTTCCAAAACGCAATGCGATCGCGCATAAGCCACGCAAGTCACGGTATAGCCCCGGTTAACTTCCGCAGGTTTGAGAAAGGTTTGCTCGCTTTGATCCACCGTCCCCTCGATTAATTGGGCAACACAGGCAGAGCATTCCCCCTGCAAACACCCCGAAGGTAAGCGAATTCCCGCCTCAGCCGCCATATCGAGGATATATTGGTCATCGGGCACCGACACCGTGCGATCTAAGCCGCGATCGCGGTTAATTAAGCGAACCTGATAAACTGCCATCAAATCGATCCCCACCCTCAAAATTCTCTCAACAAGAATAACCTCAGAACCGCTAGGATATTATTGTCTGGTTAAGTCCGTCAACTGCACACCCCCTCAAAAATCGTTATTGCCTCATTCTTATGGATTTACTCGTTCTAGAAAACATCCTTGATAATACAGCCTTTGCCATTCTTTTTATCGCCATGCTTCTCTATTGGAGCGGTGCAGCCTTTCAGAACATAACCCTTTTACCCCGTCTGGGTAGCGTAGGCATGGCGATCGCCAATCTTTGTATGGCCGCCCTTCTCGGCGCTCGTTGGTTGGAAGCAGGCTATTTCCCCCTCAGCAATCTTTACGAGTCCCTCTTCTTCCTCGCTTGGGGCATTACCGCCGTTCATTTTATCGCCGAACGTACAAGCGGTTCTACTCTCACGGGAGTCTTTACCGCCCCCCTAGCCATGGGAATTACGGCATTTGCTACCCTGACCCTCCCCTCGGATATGCAAAACTCCGCCCCCCTCGTCCCCGCCCTCAAATCCAATTGGCTGATGATGCACGTTAGCGTCATGATGTTAAGTTATGCAACGCTGATGGTGGGCGCACTACTGGCGATCGCCTTCCTCATCGTCACCCGAGGGCAAAACGTGCAGTTACAGGGCAGTTCTCTCGGTCTGGGGGATTATCGTCTCAAAACCCCCTCTCCCCCTACAGAAGAACCCGCCATCTCCTCTCCCACCTCACCGAGCCTCGCCACAGGTCAAACCGCCGTTCTCGAACGAGTCACCACAGAAACCCTCTCTCCTCCCCCCCTACTTTCGCCTCAGCGCCTCACTCTTGCGGAAACCTTAGATAACATAAGTTATCGCATTATCGGCTTGGGCTTCCCCTTATTGACCATCGGCATTATCGCCGGAGGGGTTTGGGCTAATGAAGCCTGGGGTTCTTATTGGAGTTGGGACCCGAAAGAAACTTGGGCGTTAATCACTTGGTTAGTTTTTGCCGCTTATCTCCATGCTCGCCTCACTCGCGGCTGGCAGGGTCGAAAGCCAGCTATTTTAGCTACTACAGGCTTCGCCGTGGTTTGGATTTGCTACCTCGGGGTAAACTTGTTGGGGAAAGGATTACATTCCTATGGTTGGTTTTTCTAGGTTGTTCGTTCCAAAATAGAATAAACTTTTAGCGAAAAGAAAAGAAACAAGACTGGGCAGAGATTAACCTAACCTCAACAGCCACAGCAAAATAAAACGATTAGTAAAGTAGGGTGAAACAACCGTGGATAATAAATTCGAGCCACTCGATCGCGGAGAAGTTCTCTCGGTAGAGGAATCCGTACAAATTCTCATCGGACATAGCACATTTAGAGTAGACGAGTTAGCAAAAGCGCTGAAAACTCAGTTACTCGAACACAAGATTGGCGGGCTAACTGAAGAAAAAGCCGGTTGGTTTAATGCAGAAGGGGCAGAATGTCAAGTTCTGAGATACAGTGCGGGAAACTGGCAAAGAGGAAAGGTTCGCATCAGTTTTGAGTTTTGCCCTAACGACTCCGATGAGTTTATTCCCCCTAAAACCACCACTGTTTCTACTCCTCAAACCCCTGTTGCTAGAGAGCCAATCAGTTTTAAGGAGGAAACTGTTCCGACTCCTGAAAGTTTACCGGAAGAGGCGATCGCCCAGGAGGAAGCAGAAGATTTGCTCGAGTCTGTGGAATTACCTCCAACGGATTCTTTTGCGGAAGAAACCACAACAACGGTAGAGAGTGAAGATATTCTCGAATCTGTAGATCTGCCTTTAGGAGACAGTGGCGATCGTGAGGAAGCGGCGATCGAGGAGCATGAAAACTTCCTCCCAGAGACAGAAGATATCGCAATGGATGAATTAGCTGGAGTTGAAGAAGAAGGCGATTCCATACTGTCAGATGAAACCGATGATATGTGGGCAGACAAAGAAGAACTATCAGAGCTTGCTGGCTCTTCTTTAGTAGAATCAGAAACGGAAAAACTTTGGCTTGAAGATGAAGCGGAGGAAGATATCCCTCAAGGACAACTTCAAGAAGAAAGTGAAGAAATTGATGTGGGTGGAGGATTAATTGAAAATATTTTTGATGATGATTCTGATGATTCCTTGCTTGAGGAAGAAAGCGAGGAAATTGATACGGGTGGAGGATTAATTGAAAATATTTTCGATGATGCTCCCGATGATTCCTTGCTTGAGGAAGCAAGTGCTGAATTGGGGGTTGATGAGGAGTTAGTTGAAGACATTTTTGATGATGCTCCCGATGATTCCTTACTTGAGGAAGAAAGTGCTGAACTGGGGGTTGATGAGGAGTTAGTTGAAGACATTTTTGATGATGCTCCCGATGATTCCTTACTTGAGGAAGAAAGTGCTGAATTGGGGGTTGATGAGGAGTTAGTTGAAGACATTTTTGATGATGCTCCCGATGATTCTTTGCTTGAGGAAGAAAGTGCTGAATTGGGGGTGGATGAGGAGTTAGTTGAAGACATTTTTGATGATGCTCCCGATGATGCTTTGCTTGAGGAAGCAAGTGCTGAACTGGATGATGAGGAGTTAGTTGAAGATATTTTTGATGATGACGATGACGATGAAGATGATTCCCTGTTTGAGGAAGAAAGTGCTGAACTGGATGTTCAGAAAGAGTTAGTTGAAGATATTTTTGATGATGATTCTTCTCTGAGTGGAGTAGAAGACGAAGAACTGGATATTTTTGCTGAAACCTCTGAGACAACACCTACAACTGATGTAGCAGAAACTGATATTTTTGCAGAACCTTTATCGACTCCGGTTAGCCAACCTGAAATAGACGATACACCCGATAGTATCTTTGACATCAGTGCTTTAGAGGAGGAGGAATTGAGTTTATCTGAAGATGTCTTTGCGGATGGATTAGATGAAGAGTTAGACTTAGGTGATGCTTTCGGGAGTGGCGATGAAATCGATTTATCTACCCCAGACAAAGGAAAAGAAACTAATAAAGAATTAGATTTCGATGATGAAGACGAGGATGAACTTTTTAGTAGCATTGATGACGATCTCGATTGGGGAACATCGGATGATGATGAACTCGCTCTGGGAAGTTCTTCGGAATCTAAAAATTCCGGTACAGAAAATGAGGAAGAAGAAGCTGTTTTTGCGGATATTTGGCAAGATATTGATGAATTTAGTTAACTTCAATTTTGATGATTGAGGAACCAGAAAAAAGAATAATTCAATCTGAAAGAATTATGGAAATAATGAGCAAGCAGCTTTTTTATGGTGACAATTTGGAGGTTCTACGAAAGTATATTAAGGATGAATCGGTGGATTTGTGTTATATCGATCCACCGTTTAATTCCAAGCGCAATTACAATCAAATTTATAACAATTTGGGTAAGGAAGATAGAGGGCAAGCACAAGCCTTTATAGATACTTGGACATGGGACGATCGCGCTAATCAAGGTTTAGTTGAAATTCAGGAAAATTATTTAGGAAGTTTTACTAGCCAAAGTATCGATTTAATTTCAGGTTTGGTAAAAGTTTTGGGAAAGGGGAGTTTATTGGCTTATTTGATAAGTATGACCTTAAGAATTGCAGAAATTAATCGAATTCTAAAGCCAACTGGCAGTTTTTATTTACATTGCGATCCTACTGCAAGCCATTATCTTAAAATTATTATTGATGCTATATTTTGTCCTCAAGCTGGACAATTTCAAAATGAAATTGTTTGGTGTTATTCGATTGGGGGCAAAAGTAAAGATAAATTTGGGAGAAAACATGATATAATTTTGTTTTATACTAAGGGCAAAAAATATACTTTTAATCGCAAAGGTGCTTCAATTGCGAGAAAGCAAAATTCTCACATGAAAGTAAGAACTGACTCGGAAGGGAGAGAATATCAAGAGAAAAAGAATAAAAAAACAGGAAAAATTTATCAATATTATTTAGATGAGGGTAAAATTGCTGAAGACTACTGGGTAGACATAGAAACTTTAAATAGGGAAGATAGAGAGCGTCTAGGTTATCCTACTCAAAAACCCGAAGCCCTCTTAGAAAGAATTATTAAAACCAGCAGTAATGAAGGCGATCTCATTTTAGATGCTTATTGCGGTTGCGGCACAACGATCGCGGTTGCAGAAAGATTTAATCGGGTTTGGATTGGGATTGATATGACTTATCAAAGTATTGGCTTAATCCTAAAAAGACTTGAGGATAATTTTGGTAAAAATATTCTTGATACAATTGTAACAAATGGAATCCCTAAAGATATTGAATCAGCGAAAGCCCTCGCAACCAAAAAAGACGATCGCACTCGCAAGGAATTTGAAAAATGGTCAATATTAACTTATAGTAACAATCGTGCTGTGATTAATGCCAAAAAAGGTGCAGATCGAGGGATTGATGCGATCGCCTATTTTCAGGGCGATCGCGACAGTCCAGAAAAGATTATTTTTCAGGTAAAATCCGGCAAAGTCAAGTCTGGAGATATTCGCGAGCTACAAGGTACAATGAGTCTACAGCAGGCTGAAATCGGAATTTTTATTACCCTCAATCAACCGACAAAAGATATGCTGCAAACGGCAAAATCTGCGGGAATTTATCAAAGCCGATATATGAGCCAAAGTATTGACAAAATTCAGATTATAAGCATTACAGAAATTTTAGAAGAGAAAAAACGCTTGGATATTCGTTTAGCTTTTGACGTTTTGAAATCTGCTGAAAAACAGCGAGAAACTAAAAATAAACAACTGGAATTAAAACTTTAGAATTGGTAATTGATAAGTGAACTGGACACCATTACACGCTTCCATTCAGCAAACTCTACGAAAGAGGAAACTCCTCGCAAAAAGAGATAGGATTCTTGTTGCCGTATCGGGAGGGCAGGATTCCCTTTGTTTGCTAAAATTACTGTTAGATTTACAATCAAAATGGCAATGGCAATTGGCGGTTATTCACTGCGATCACAACTGGAAAACTGATGTTGGTATTGCCGATCGCGTCGCTGAAATTGCTTGTAGTTTCGATGTGCCTTTGTATTTAAAACGTGCCGAAGGATTGCCAGAAACCGAAGCAGCCGCACGAGAATGGCGCTATCATGCTATTACAGAAGTTGCCAGAGAGCAAGGTTTCGATCGCGTTACCGTGGGACATACTCAAAGCGATCGCGCTGAAACCCTCCTCTACAACCTCATTCGCGGTGCCGGTGCCGACGGGTTACAAGCGTTAACCTGGCATCGTTTCCTCACCCCCGAAATTCACCTCATTCGCCCTTTATTGGAGGTATCGCGATCGCAAACTGGGGAATTTTGCCGAGAATTTCGGCTTCCGGTTTGGGAGGATATCCTCAATGAAGACCTCCATTATGCTCGGAATCGCCTTCGCGCTAAAGTTATTCCTTATTTAAAAGAGCATTTTAATCCTCGGACAGAAAAGAATCTCGCACAAACAGCAGAACTTTTGAGAGCAGATGTGGAGTATTTAGAAACAGAAGCGGGAAAATATTTAGAAGAGGCGATCGTTGCTGGGGAAAATTTGACCCTCGATCGCCACATCTTGCGATCGCTTCCCCTCTCCCTACAAAGACGCATTTTGCGACAATTCTTGCGGCGATCGCTGCCTAATTCTCCTGCATTTGAACAAATTGAGGCGATCGTGCATTTAATTTCTGCGCCTAACAAAAGCAGAACTTCAACGTTTCCAGGAGGATTTTTTGTTGAAGTTAATGGCGATCGCCTCATTGTATCGCATAACGGGAAAGTCAAAAGCTAGTAGACTACGAGAGTAATTCCCCAAGTCATCACGAAAAAGCCGAAGAGTTGGTAGACATTCATTGATTCCTTGAGAAATAAACGAGATACTAAAGCAACAAAGAATACTCCAGTACCTAAATTAAATGCCGCCATTTCTCCACCAGTATAGACTCCATGACCATAACGAATCGCTAAAACATTGAGAATATATTCAGGAAGGACGATCGCCCAACTGACGAGGAGGGCAAATAAAAATCCTCGGTTTCGGAATCTAATATGACCCAACCAAGCAAATGCCATCAGTAAACTTGATAAGCATAACATTAAAGGAACTAAAATCATTTTCATTGAACCTTAAACCTCAATTATTGTTTTCTCAAATGGTGCTTTTTCATCCAACGTTAGGCGATTTTCGAGTGATTAAAATCATCGCAATAATCATTAATCCAAAACCAGTTAATTTCTGTAGATTAAGCTCTTCACCCAATAAGAAGCGCGAAACAAGAGCAATACAAATAACCCCAGAACAAAGACGAAATGCTGCCATTTGCGCCCCTGTATAAAGATTATAACCTAACCGAATGGCAGAAATATTTACAAAATATTCAGGCAAAACCAGCAGCCAACAGAATAATATTGCCCAAAACAAAGGGAGTTGTTTAAATTTCAAATGTCCCAGCCAAGCTACTGTCATAATCATACTAGATGAAAAGAGCATCGCAGGCACAACAAAGAGTCGGTATCGATCGGTGAGATGATGTATTTTTTCTGTCAATAACAAATAGTTGGATTGTGGTTTTTGCACGAGATAATGTTCTCCTAGTAATTTAATCGAACAAATGTTCTTTTTCTGCCCAATACTAAGATTAAACAACAAAACACGAGAATGAACATAGGAAATTTGGCTATTTTTCGGAATTCGTGTATTATTAATGTAGTATGATGGGATCGCAACAACAAGGCGATCGCAATTTTCCCTAAAAAAGGAGCTACAACCATGACGATCCTCAAGAATATTCGCAACATCGGTATTTCCGCTCACATTGACTCAGGCAAAACGACTTTGAGCGAGCGTATTTTATTCTACACGGGAAAAATTCACAAAATCGAGGAAGTTAGAGGCGGCGGTAACGGTGCAACGATGGACTATGCAGAGTTGGAAAAACTGCATGGAATTACGATTAATTCTGCGGCAACAACTTGTTTATGGCACGACCATGAGATTAATTTAATTGATACTCCAGGTCACGTTGATTTTACCATCGAAGTCGAACGCGCTTTGCGAGTATTAGATGGTGCAGTGATGGTGCTTTGTGCCGTTGCTGGGGTGCAATCTCAATCTGTCACGGTTGACCGACAAATGAAGCGCTATCGCGTCCCTCGTTTGGCTTTTATTAACAAAATGGATCGGGCAGGTGCGAATCCTTTTAAAGTCGTTCAATCCTTGCGGGAAAAACTGAATTTGAATCCTCTTCTCCTGCAATATCCCATCGGCACAGAAGCTGAATTTGAGGGAATTATCGACCTTATTACTCTGCAAGCCTGTTACTTTTTAGGGGAGAAAGGGGAAGAATGGGTTAGAAAAGATATCCCCGATCGCCTGCACGAAGATGCCCTACAAGCACGAGACAAACTTCTCGATACCCTCTCTTTTTATTCAGAAGAGATGACTGGGTATCTACTGATGGATGAAACTGTTCCCCACGATCTAATTTGGCAGGTCATTCGCGAAGCAACTTTGCGCTTAGATATTGTTCCTGTTTTAATGGGTTCTGCCTATAAAAATAAAGGCGTTCAAAACTTGTTAGATGCGGTGACAATGTATCTGCCTTCTCCTGGCGATCGCGAAACCGTGACAGCTTTTGATATTACTCACGAACAAGAAACAAAAGTTCCTGCCGATCCCGATGCGCCTTTAGTTGCTTTAGCATTTAAGTTAACCGATGACGAATTCGGTCAGCTAACTTATCTGCGAATTTATGCCGGGACTTTACGACAAGGCGCAAAACTCCTGAATACTCGTACCCAAAAAACCGTGCGAGTGAGTCGTTTGGTACGAATGCACGCAGACGAACGCCAAGAGCTTAAGGAAGCAAATGCAGGGGCGATCGTCGCGGTGATGGGAATAGACTGCGCTTCTGGGGATACTTTGTGTTCTGAGGGTGCTAACCTGTCCTTAGAGGGAATGTTTGTCCCCGATCCGGTGATTACTCTCGCCATTACTCCGAAAACCCAAGAGGACGATCCCAAGGTTGCGAAAGCGCTACATCGCTTTGTACGAGAAGATCCTACCCTTCACGTCAGTACCGATCCCGAATCGGGAAAAACCCTGATTTCCGGGATGGGAGAACTGCATTTGGCGATTTACATCGAACGGATGCAGCAGGAGTACAATGCAGAGGTGTACGTGGGTCAACCTGCGGTTGCTTATCGGGAGACGATTACTGATAAAGCGGCTTTTGACTACCAACTGAAAAAACAATCCGGCGGCCCTGGTCAGTACGCTCATATTACTGGGGTTCTAGAACCTTGCGAGGAAGATTTTCTCTTCTGCGATCGCGTGGTGGGGGGTGCTATTCCCAAGCAATATATCCCCGCTTGCGAGAAAGGGTTCAAGGATGCGATCGTCACGGGTTATTTGCAAGGATATCCTATTGTTGGGGTCAAAGTGGTTTTGCAGGGGGGATCTTTTCATTCTGTTGACTCTAACGAAATGGCTTTTCGATCGGCTGCAAAGTTGGGTTTTGAACAAGCATTTGCAAAGGCAAAACCGGTGATGTTAGAACCCATTATGGCGGTAGAAGTGGAAACTCCTGCTGAATTTACCGGACGAATTCAAGGGAATTTACTCTCTCGTCGTGGGGTTTTAGTCGGTTCGGAAGTCATGCCCGATTATACTGTTTTACGGGCAGAAGTTCCTTTAGCTGAAATGTTTGGTTACTCAACTCAATTGCGATCTTTGTCTTCAGGAATGGCGACATTTTCGATGGAATTATCGGGCTATAAACCTCTACCGGAAGGGGTGACGATCTAGAATAAAAGGGGTGCTATGATGCGCCCCTTTTTTAAGGCGATCGCCTTCCATTAATTCATTTCAAGCAGTTTGAGGCAAAGTAATTAAAGGTTTTGGTTGTGGTAAAACTTTCTGTTCTTGCTGATATTCTTCGATTAATAACTCTAAAACTTCTTGTGCATTATTTAATGCTTCTTGATAAGTTTCACCATGAGTGTGATAAGTTTGACTGGGAAACTCTGGCAAATGAACCAAATAACAACTATTTTCATTGCTCCATTGAATGACAATTGTATAGGGTAAATTCATACTTCTTGTTCTCCTTCTTGAATGATTTTTAATTTAACTAATTTTTGATTGACTTCTTTTTCTTGATATTTTTTAGCATCATCTCCATCTTTACCAGAAAGAGTAATTGGATCGTTAGGAAGCAAAGGATGATACCAACGGGTATGGCTACCTTTCGCCGATCTGTAGATGAAACCCGCTTTTTTAAGGCGGGTTTTTAATTCTCTAATTTTTTGCGGCATTTATGAACAATTGTGCCTTGATTGTTTTATTTTACTCTAGTTGGCGATCGCGATCGCGACTTGAATTGAAGATGATCGCTGTTCTCTTTCTAACTAACCTTTCTTTCTCAAAACG
>NZ_JAYGHV010000300.1:0-15728 GCF_034932145.1 Spirulina sp. 06S082
CGATCGCGCAGTACGATTATTTGCTTCTCAATCTGTTTCGGGGATTCAAAAAACACCGGGAGTTTGCGGAGGAGATGCTTGTATTGGCAAAACGAGAATTCCGGTTTGGTCATTGGTGAACGATCGCCGTCAGGGGATGAGTGAAGCGCAAATTTTAGCGGCTTTTCCTAGTTTAAGCGCGATCGATCTGGTTAATGCTTGGACGTATGCTGAGGCAAATTCAGAAGAAATTGCAATGGCAATTCGAGAAAATGAAGAAATTGTTAAACAAAGTAGCGATCGGCAATCTTTTTTACAGTTATCTCTTGTGGAACGTCGTCACATTTTAGCAAAACAAGCTGATAAAATAGAACCTCATTATCAAGAAGATTCTCAATGGCGCGAATGGACTAATTTAGATTGCGATCGCTTTTATGAATATGATTCTTCAACCGAAACGCGGTGAAATTTGGCAAGTTAATTTCGATTATGATGAAGAGAAATAAACTGAAAATAGGCGATCGCATTTCTTTCGTTATCGCTTTTTGGTAAAGAATGGAAGAGATGCGATCGCGTTATGTCCAAAAAACGATACAATAAAAAAGAAATGAGGAAGTTTCCATGAGCAAAACACGAACAATCTACAATCGTATTACTTTTGATCCTCAAATAATGGGAGGACGTGCCTGCATCCGAGGAATGCGAATAACGGTTTCTTTGGTTTTGAGTTTGGTTGCTAACGAGATGACAATAGAGGACATTATAGAGGCTTATCCTTATCTAGAAACAGAAGATATTAAAGCCTGTTTGAAATATGCAGTCTTCTTAGCTAGTGAGCAAATTCGTCCGTGGTCAACGATCGCCATCAGGGGATGAGTGAAGCGCAAATTCTATTAGTTGGATTGATTTTGATCTGCTAAAATAAAAGGATATATTTTTAGAATGAATTGGAAGTTTCTTGGGAGGATTTAAAAGCAGAGATGGAGCAATATATTTTATCGCCGATCGGTAAAAATGCTATGCTAATATATGGGATGAATTCGAGGTAATTGGGAGATTTAACAATGGTAGAAACTAAAACATCGCGGAAAGTGGGTCAAGGGAGAATATTTCCTGCAATTCAATGGTCAGAAGAACAGAAAGCAGAATGGAAGATAAAACGAGAAACCTTTTATCAGCGCTGCAAACCGATTTTTGAACAAGTTAAAAACGAATTGATAGAAACGCACTATAACTGGTATATTGCAGTTGAACCGGAGAGTCAAGAATATTGTTTGGCTGAGAATGAATTGGATGCGATCGCGCTATCTCGTAAAAAGTATCCGAATTCGCCATTTTATCTTTTTCAAATTAATCAAACAGGAGTTTCTGGAGCAAAATAATGCAAGGTCGATTTGGAGACAATAATGAGTTACTGTTTGAAGTCGAGTTAATTTCAAAAGATGGTGTAGGATTGGCTATTGAAGCGATGTTGGATACAGGGTTTTCAGGATGGCTTGCTCTCGATCTTCAAGATTTAGAGGGATTAGATCTGCATTATATTGGGACACAAGATATGCAATTAGCCAAAGGGGAAGAAGTTGAATTTAGTCTTTATTTTGGGAAGGTATATTTAGACGAACAAGAATTTGAAGTTTTAATTCATGCCGCTTTAGGTGTTCCAGAAGTTTTGTTGGGTCGTCAGTGGTTAACAAATCGGCGACTGGTTGTGGATATGCGATCGCAATTTCTGACTTTAGAAGAGAGTAAAAGTTAGAGAAAAAGGCGATCGCAAAGTCTTTTTTTAAGAACGCTGTAAGAAATCTTCTAAAAATCTACTCAAAATCTACTCAAAATCAAATAAACGTAAACCAATATTAAGTTCTGGGAGTTTTGCTAATTCAATATTTTTTTGTGCTAAATTTTCTCCAGCCCACTTAATTGGATCACCTCGCTTCAGTCCTAATTGACTATTAGCATAATCTCTATCCACTGAAGATAAATAAGAGGCACGCCATTTTGTATTAAGATTATTTTGATCGATAAATTCATTGAATAATTTTACAGCTTCATCTACTTCAATAGCTAACAGATCATCAGCAATCCAATATCTAGGATCTAAAGCTATTGTGGCTTTTCCATCAGATATAAAAGAATTATGCAAATTCCAATCAATCTTGAAAATCAATTCACCCCGACATAAGTTGTTATTGTCAAAAGCATAAATATAAACTTTCTCAATCCATTGCTTCTCTATTCCTTTTTCTATAGTATTTTTCAAGGAGAACTCAGAAATATCTGTTGTTTGTCTCAATGCTATTCTGATTTGCATTCTTAATAAAGAAAGGCGGCTGCTAGTAGTGGTATATGTATTTGTAAAAGTCATTTAAAAACCTCGTAAATGATTAACTAATTTTCCCGAGTGAATAAGATTTTTGCCAGATTCAACAATATCCTGAAGTCTTATTGTTAGATGAATGATTGGTTCTCGTCCCTCTCCGATCCGATCAATAGCTTGGGTAACTCCCACTTCTTCAATTGATTTTGTTAGCAAACCATCAATTAATGTAGACCGCAAATATGAAAAAAATGCAATCGATAAAAAGTTGAAGTTTTCACAAGATATCTCTTTATTTAATTCATCGATTAATTTTTCACATTCATGTATTTGAAGCTCTGGATATATGCCGTGTAAAATTTTTGTTTTTTCATCATTTGTAGGGTCCCATTCAAAGGCAGTCATTCGTCCTGGACGAACAAGAGGTTCATAGAGTTTTGTAAAATCATTACCAGTGATTATAATTGGAATTCTTCTAGTTGATCTTCCTTCAACCATCGTGGGATAGTCTACAATGTGCATAAGTTCACCAAAAACAGTTTGCCGATTAATGGTATATTGTACCTTATCTCCCCAATTACCTAGGCCAGTATCTATATCATTAATTAAAACAACCGCAACTTTAGATTTACCTTGTTCTATGCAACGGCTAGCGTTAATATATGCTTGTCTAACAATTTGGGCTGGTTCTCCCGCAGTACCACTTTCTAATTGACCACCGGATATTAAAAATAACTCCGCTCCTAACTCTTTTAGTACGCACTCGCACTGGTAAGTTTTTCCATATCCTGATGGTCCATGAATCCCTAGTATTAGAGAACCATGATAGAGATTTGATTCCATTAGATTCTTAACAATATGAAGAATAATTGCTCTTTTAAATCGTTCGGGAATATAAATGGAACTATTCATCTTTAAGTACCTCTCCATGATGACGACGATTGATTCTATCTTCCATGTAGACTAATTGCTGTTCCCAATATCCTTTTTTTTCTGGTTTACCAACATCTTTCCATTCTGTAACTGTCGATTGTTCTGCTCTAATTTCAGATTCTTCTCGTAATCTATGTTCCTCCTTTCTTTGATCTACAATTTTATCTAGCTGATCTAGCCGAGCTATCAATTCTTTATTCTTTTCTTTATTCTTTTTTTGCCCAAATGAAAATAATGTTTTTGGTATTGGTTTTTCTAGGGAAAACAAATCACTTATGCTCTTATCTTTTTGCCGAACTTTTAGAGAAGGATGGCGATCGGATAATATTTCAATTTCATGTATTACATCCTTGACAATATCCTTTGTCTTGTCTTTTTTAAGACTATTCTGATGATTCTGTTTTTTTAACTCATCATTTATTATCTCTCTAATTTCATCATGTTTGACTTCTACTTCTCTTTTCCTTCCTCGAATCAACTCTGTAAGAACATTGGCAACCACAGTTCTTGCTACATGAAATATAAATGAAGTTATAAACTCCATAGCAAAATCCTCCTTGATACTCTTCAATTATTGAGTCCAGTTTGTTGAAATATTTTATTTATATCTAAGATTATGTCTTAGATAATTTATATTAACCATCGGAAAATATAGGTTATTTTTCTCGATTAACAGTCGGAAAAAGTTGGTAGTTCGCAATTAAAGTCGGATATAATTAGAAGATGTCGGATTGTCATAAGAAAAACTTAAGTGTCTCAAGTTATGAGAATGAACAATATTGTGGAATGGGCTGACGATTTGGTTTTTACACATACTGGAGAGCATTTAGACGATCTGCAACAAGATATCTTGCGAGAAGTCTTTCAGGGTAAGAAGTACGCTAGAATCGCGCAAAACCGCAGTGTTACTGAAGGTCATGTGAGAGATGTTGCTTCTCAGTTGTGGAAAATTTTATCGGAAGCGTTAGGAGAGAATATAAGAAAGTCTAATGTTAGATCGACAATGGAGAGATTGCACTATTCTAATGTTTCGCATTTTGGTAAAGGTATTGTACATATTGGAGATGTTAATTTCTGTCCTGATACTTCTAAAAACCCCAAACCAGCACAAGACAGAACTAAACAACCCCAAATTGATTTAGGAACAGCACCAGAAATTACCCGTTTTTATGGACGAACAGAAGAACTTGAAACCCTTGAAAACTGGATTATTAACGATCGCACTCACCTCGTCGCACTCCTAGGACTTTCCGGAATGGGCAAAACAACCCTCGCAGTCAAACTTATCGAAACGATTAAACCTGAATTTGATCGCATTATCTATTACAGTCTGCAATTTTCTCCCCCTTTAACCGCCACATTAACCCATCTCTTGCAATTTCTCACTGACTCCGAGGACATTCCCCAAGACATCGAAACGCAATACCAAAAACTGAGAGAATGCTTGCAACGCGATCGCACCTTCATCATCCTCGACGATTTACAAGCCCTTTTTGCCCCGCAAACTCTTTCTGGACACTATAAGCCCAATCTAGAAAATTATCGCACCTTTTGGACACTTTTGCAACAAATGATAGGAAAAAGCCATATTCTTCTCATTGGCGATGAAAAACCGAGGGAATTTGTAGAGTGGGACAGACAACAAAATAGAACCCATATTTTAGAATTAAAAGGGTTAGGAAATGCAGCAGCACAGATTTTACAAGCTGAAGGACTTTCTGATGATGAATGCTGGGAAAAACTCTGCGATCGCTACCAAAACCACCCTCTTTGGTTACAATGGGTTTCTCGACTCATCCGAGACTTTTTTCAAGGTAATGTTCGCCAATTTCTCGAACACGAAATATTGTTAATCGATCCTCTACAAGAACAATACGATCGCCAATTTCAACGCTTATCTGACCTAGAACAAGAATTACTCCAGGCGATCGCAGCTTATCCCCAACCCATCTCTTTAGAAACACTTTTGCAAAGGCGATCGCACTCTCCGTCTCATATCTTAAACGCAATCCAATCTTTAAAACGAAGACTTTGGCTACAAACCGTCACAGAAGAACAAACTATAAGTTTTTCTATTGCAAAGATTATCAGAGCATATTTAAGCACCGTTAAACTAACGTCGTAAAAGTAAATCTTTGCCGTGGGTATCTGTGCCGCAAGTGTTGAATAAACCGTAGCGATCGCTTAATTGTTTAACTTGCTGAGTTTGTTTAGAGGAAGGCTGCCAGGGATCGACGTGACGATAAGCGTAGTAGGTTTCAACGCCATCTATACCTAATTTTACTGCTGTGGGGACTAATTTATTGGCAGAACGGCGATATCGTTCGGGATGCGCTAAAACAGCCAATCCTCCCGCTTGATGAATGGCATCGATGACGCGATCGGCTTGTGCGGCTTTACCTTTGGGCGCAGATCCGGTTAAATAAGGCAGCAAGGCCGGACAACTGGGATCGAAGGCATAACCGAGAATATGGACATCTACGGTGAGTAACAATGAGGTAATCTCAACTCCCGTCCACAATTGGGGAATTTTTGCCGATGAGTCCATTTCTGCCAAATATTGTTGCGCGATGCGAAAGCCATCAACGGTATGATGATCGGTGATTGCCAAACCTTGCAAACCAATGGCAACTACTTGTTCTATAACTTCTTGCGGCTGTAACTGTCCGTCCGAGAAAACAGTATGGAGATGGAAATTGTAGTGGGTAGGACAGCTATCTGGTTGGATATTTGTCCAAACTTCTTTGAGCGATCGCTCATCTTGGGGGTTTTGCTTGACGAATGCCGAAGCTATTTTAGTTGCCATCATGGGTTTCAGAGAATACGATTAACGATTCCGAAAAAATCGTGTTTGTCAAAATATAGATAAAATTCTTAACACTTCTCTAGCTTAACAAAATTGAAAAATAGAGGTTGTGCGATTACACACCTCTGGGAGTTTACTATTCTGATTTATTAAAGCAACGCGAGCCAGGATAGGCGATCGCGCCCATGTATGATTAAAACTGATTATATTGATGTAAGAATCTCATACATTTTCTCTTTTTGCAACATTAACTACACAAAAATTCTTAAAGTGCCAATTACCGTAAGACTTTGAAGTTTTTTTGCCGTCTAGATAATAACTTGCTAACTACCACTATGCACAATCGCCTTTCTCGTTTTCTCGGTTCGATTCAATTTGCTATTCCTTTATTGAGTGCGATCGCCATTATCCTAATTGGGGCGACGTTTTACGAGTCTCAAGTAGGTTCAGCGACGGTACAGCAGGAAATCTATAAAAGTCCCTGGTTTGGGGGTTTAATGTTCTTATTAGCACTGAATTTGGGAGTTTCGGCTTTGAGTCGCTATCCCTGGCGAGGGGCGCGTAAAATTGGTTTTGCCCTCACTCATCTCGGTTTGATTGTTATTATTGCAGGTTCGGCGGCGGTGATTCATTTGGGTGCTGAGGGAATGTTACTTTTACGAACAGATTTAGACGCTAATAATCAAGTTCGGGTTGAGGGAGATTTACTCGAGGTTGCGAATCGGGAGGGAGAGGTACAACAAACTGGAATTTTTGTCAAAGCAGATGGCTCCGTTTCGCCTCAATCTTTCGCGGGTCTTTCCTTATTAGGTTATAGCGAAAATGCTATCAAAACTGTAAGTTTTCGTGAAGGAGGAAGCGTCGAAAATCCAGCCGTGCGTTTGAGTTTGCATAGCGATCGCATGGGACAAACTTTAGAACGTTGGTTAGCGATCGCGCCTCTTCCTTACCGTAAAATCTCCTTGGGACCCGCAGATTTAGAGATTATGCGATCGGGAAATTCAGCAGAGTTAGAAGCATTATTAAACACGCCGATCGCAGAAAATAATAATCCTTTAGGGACAGTGCAAATTGTTGCTAATGCGAGGGAAATTTCTCTGGATGTGGACTCTTATTTACAGCGAGAAGTAGGAATTGACGACAATTTACGAGTCCGCTTAGTCGAATTTTTTCCAGATTTTAAATTGAACAAAAACAAGCAGCCCTCCAGTGTTTCAGATGCTCTCAATAATCCTGCCCTACAGTTAGAAATTAGCAGCGATCGCGGAGTCGAACAATGGTTTGTATTCGGTCGCGATTTCCCCCCGGTTCGTTCCCTTATTTCTGGGGAATCTTTAACAGGAATTAATCTTAATTATTCTCTACCTCCGCAACAATCTGAAGATTATTTTCGAGTAATTCTTGACAAGGAAGGAAAATTATATTATGCAGCAAAATCTTCTCGCGAGTTTAAATCAGGAGAACTGGCGATCGGGCAGTCTATTACTCCAGGTTGGGCGGATTTTAAGATTACTTTAGAAACATATATTCCCAAGGCTCAATTAGAGCGAGAAACGATTCCCATTTCTGACCCTAATACTGCGGGAAATCCAGCCTTATTAGTGGAAACGCGATCGGGAACAAAAGCCTGGTTATCTTGGGGGGAACCTACGGCGATCGACGATCCTAATCAGGAAATATTTGCTGCATTTAGTCCCAAATTATTACAGTTACCTTTTGCTGTTAAATTAGAAGATTTTATTGTCGATCGCAATGAGGGATCGGAATCTGTGGCAATGTGGACGAGCAAAATTGCCATTGAAGACCCTCATCAAGATAACATTGAAGAGCGCAAAGTATGGATGAATCACCCAACTTGGTATCAAGGTTGGAAGATTGCTCAAGCCTCATGGAATCCAGGAGATTTAAAACAGTCTACCTTACAAGTAAAGCGAGAACCAGCTTGGGTTACGGGACTGACTTGGAGCGGTTCTGGGTTAGTTGTTTTGGGGATATTTATTATGTTTTACGGTAGGGGTTTGGTCTCCAAACCCTAAAAAATTTGGAACACGCGTAGGGGTTTGGTCTCCAAACCCTTCTTCATCCGAGGTCTCCAAACCCTTTCTCCAAATTTTCTCCAAACCCCCTCATCCGAAGGAAAATCCCAAATGTTTATATGCCTCTTCCGTAGCAATTCTTCCCCGCGACGTGCGATTGATAAAGCCAATTTGCAAGAGATAGGGTTCGTAAACTTCTTCAATAGTTTTAGCATCTTCTCCCGTCGCCGAGGCCACCGCTTCTAGGCCCACAGGACCACCGCGAAATTGTTCGATAATGGCACTTAAGACGAGGCGATCGGTCCAATCTAAACCCCGTGGATCGACATTGTAGCGCTCCATTGCCTCGGCAGCTAAGTCGCGATCGATTTCCGATTTTCCCTGTACGTGAGCATAATCTCGCACGCGACGCAAGAGGCGATTGGCAATGCGGGGGGTTCCGCGCGATCGCCTCGCGATTTCCTCCGCACCTTCCAAGATCAGGGACATTTGTAATAAATTGGCAGTGCGTCGAACAATTTCCGTGAGTTCATCTATTTCATAAAAACGCAGTCGCTGAATGAGACCAAAGCGATCGCGTAAAGGAGAAGTTAAAGAACCTACATTCGTCGTCGCCCCAATCAGAGTAAATTGAGGTAGAGGAATGCTGCGGGTGCGTGCAGTTTGTCCTTTACCGATAGTGACATCCAAACGACTATCCTCCATTGCAGGATAAAGCAACTCTTCCGTCACCCGGTTAAGACGGTGAATTTCATCAATAAAAAGAACATCTCCAGGTTTGAGATTCACCAATAATCCGGTAATATCTCGGGGACGCTCTAAAGCTGGAGCAGCAGTAATTTTGCAATTAACCCCCATTTCCGATGCCAAAATTAAAGACATCGTTGTTTTTCCCAAACCAGGAGGACCGTAAAGGAGAATATGATCGAGAGTCTCTCCTCGGGATTTTGCTGCTTGAATAGAAATTTGCAAAACATCTTTAAGGTCTTTTTGGCCGATATAATCCTGAAGGGAGCGAGGACGAATGCTATCCTCAGTATTAGGTGTTTCTTCAACCCCCGCCGTAGCTACAAGCAAACTTTCCTCAAGATCGGCGTTTTCTGTCTTCTTGCGTCGCTTTTTGCGTTTTTTGGGGTCCGGTTGCGGATTTTGCGAGTTTTCGGATCGTTTAATCGCCATGATGCCTGTAAGTGCTTAACTAATAACTGGGGTTGAGGGAGAGCCAATGCGATTCGCTCTACTTCATTGACCTGTGAATAATTGATAATTGATAACTGAAAAAATGCTTGCGAAAAGAATTTTACCTTGTTTAGATGTTAAAGCTGGGCGGGTCGTTAAGGGGGTTAATTTTGTCGATCTGCAAGATGCAGGAGATCCCGTCGCATTGGCACGCGCCTACAATGAAGCAGGAGCCGATGAGTTAGTCTTTCTCGATATTACCGCCACCCACGAAGAGCGGGGGATTATTTTGGATGTTGTTTATCGCACGGCAGAACAGGTGTTCATTCCTTTAACCGTTGGTGGTGGTATTCATTCTTTAGAAAATATTAAACAATTATTAAGAGCCGGTGCCGATAAAATCAGCATTAATTCCGCGGCCGTAAAGAATCCAGATTTTATTAATGCAGCCAGCGATCGCTTTGGCAATCAGTGCATTGTTGTGGCGATCGATGCTAGACGCAAAAAGGATTCTCCTGACCTGGGTTGGGAGGTTTACGTGCGGGGGGGTCGAGAAAATACGGGACTCGATGCGATTAAATGGGCAAAGGAAGTCGTACAACGGGGTGCAGGAGAGTTATTAGTGACCAGTATGGATGCCGATGGGACTCAAGCAGGGTATGATTTAGCTCTCACCCGCGCGATCGCCGATGCTGTGGAAATTCCGGTCATTGCTTCTGGGGGTGCGGGGACGGTTCGCGATATTTATGAAGCCTTTAGTGAGGGGAAAGCAGAAGCAGCGCTATTGGCTTCCCTGCTGCATTACGGGCAATTGACGATCGCGGAGATTAAAGAATATTTACAACAACAGCACCTTCCCGTCCGCAATCCGTAATATTCCTTACATTTTTGGCGATTTTTCCTGCGTATCTGAGAAAATTGTGTATTAGAATAGAGAAAAGTTTACAAAATTTAAGATTATGCTTATTCCTATTTTAATATTTGATATCGCTTTGGTGGCATGGTCGCTACATTTGATGCAGGAATCCTTTCAGCAGCAAGAGTTTTCTCTACTATTGGCAGGGCTTCTCGTTTCCGTGTCTGCTGGGGCTTTAATGGTGGTTTACTTCTTGATGAACCACTGTATGAGTTCTTTGGCTCAGATGGGATAGGCGATCGCTCTAATATTAAAGTAAATATTAATTTTTAGCAAAAGGGTTGACAAGATTTGTTTTTTATGAAATAATGGGAAACGCGCTTTAAATGAAGCTCTAGGGGTTATAGCTCAGTTGGTAGAGCACCTCAATGGCATTGAGGGGGTCTGCGGTTCGAATCCGCATAGCTCCATACCTTTATCGGCAATACTTTCAGCATTTTTGGGATGAACAATGAACCAGAGTTCTCTACACTTCATCCCAATTCCATGCCAAAAAATCTAAAAATGGGGGGTGTTAACTCGAACCCTTTATATATAAATATCTGTTAGAAATGAGTAAGGAATGAGTAAGACGAAGAAAGTTAAATAACGAGTAAATTCTGAAAGGGTTGTTTTGTAACAGATTATCCAAAAAGCGGGTGACGGGAATCGAACCCGTGTCTTTTGCTTGGAAGGCAAAGGTTTTACCATTAAACCACACCCGCAAAAAATTGCGCTTTTCCTATAATAACACATTCATCGCGAATGGAGAAAAAATTTTCTGATTTTCTCAAGATTTTTTGGTTCAAAAGAGTGGTTATGATGGAATCGGGATGCGTCTGACGTTTCCCATAAAGTGACAGGAGCCAATCGTGCGGAATTTCCACAATATTCAACAAGAAACTTACGATTTAATCGCGATCGGAGGGGGCGTAAACGGCGCAGGAGTGGCGAGAGATGCCGCTTTACGGGGCTTAAAAACCATCTTAATCGAAAAAGGTGATTTTGCGAGCGGAACGTCCAGTTGGTCGAGTCGCTTAATTCATGGCGGCTTACGCTATTTGGAATATTTTGAAGTTCCTTTAGTGAGAGAATCTTTGCGCGAGCGAGAAATTCTGCTGAGAACTGCTCCTCATTTAGTTAAACCTTTACTCCTCACGGTTCCCATCTATGCGAAGCGATCGCGCCCTTATTGGAAAATCTGGGCGGGGATGTACCTCTACGATTTTCTGAGCTACGATAAAACCGTCCCTCCCCATCGAATGCTTCCCCAAGCAGAATTCAAACAGGTTTTTCGCTCTCTCGATCCGGAAGGACTTAAGGGAGGCGCTCAATATTATGATGGACAAGCGACACGAGCAGAACGTTTGTGCTGGGAAAATGTTCTCTCAGCTAAGGAAGCAGGGGCAACGGTGTTAAATTATGTTGAAGTGATGGAACTGAGGCAGGAAGGCGATCGCATTTCGCAACTCCATTGTAAGGATACTCTCTCGGGGGAAGAGTTTACGGTATCGGGGCAGAAAAATGCTGTAATTATCAACACGACGGGTCCTTGGGTCGATCGCATCTGCCAACGCGGTAGCAATGAGGCGATCGCCAAAAAACGCAAAATGGGTGGGACAAAAGGCAGTCATATTCTTGTCCATCGTTTTCCAGGGGCTGTTGATACCTGTTTATATGTCGAAGCTAAAAGTGATGGCCGTCCCTTCTTTATCATCCCTTGGTTAGATATGGTCTTAATTGGTACGACAGATTTACCGTTTACTGGGGATTTAGATCGCGTTAAAGCCAATGATGCCGAAGTCGATTATTTGTTAACTGAAACGAACAATATTATTACCACTGCAAATTTAACCCGCAAGGATGTTATTTTCACTTATTCGGGGGTGCGTCCCCTCCCCTATCAGGAAGGGAAAAAGCCTGGAGAATTAACTCGCAAACATATCTTGTACGATCACCAAAAAGAAGGGGTTAAGAATATGATTTCTCTGATCGGTGGCAAGTTAACGACTTATCGCCATGTCGGGGAAGAAATGGTAGATGCAGCATTTAAGAAAATGGGGGCAAGTATTCCTCCCTGTCCCACCCTTACAATGCCTCTTCCTGGCTGTATTCTTCCCACAGATCCTTGCATTCAAAAAACTTTAGAGGAATACGGCGATCGCATTTCTTCTGCCACGATTTATCATCTTTTTAGTCTTTACGGTTCAAAAGGTAAAGAGGTGTTAGCTTTAACTCGAGAAATGCCGGAACTTGCCGATCGCATTTCTCCCAATCTTCCCGATATTAAGGCTCAAATTGTCTATGCCGCACAAGTAGAAATGGCAGAAACAGCAGTTGATATTCTGCGTCGTCGCACAACGATCGCCTTACAGGAAAATTATGGGTTAAATGCACTGTCTACGGTAACTGAAGTTCTCTCTCAATATTGTAGCTGGAGTCAAGAACGATGCGATCGCGCTGTTACTGATTACTACAATTATATACAGGGTAATTGTATTCCTGATTACGTTCTCAAATCTAAAAAAGAAGGCAAAATTGTTTAAAATAAGCCTAAAACCATTAAAAACTTTAGTCGATAGTAATACCGACTAAGGTTTTTAAATCTTCTAAAAAGCAGGTAAAGAAACCCGGTACGTCAACATCAACTGCAACCCAAGCATTTGCAATTTCTTTGAGAGAATGACGTATATCCATCAAGGTTTGACCTGTTGTAAATTCTCCTTTGGTTTCAATGCTTACTCTGGTGCGGCTAAATTGTAATGTTTCGGGATAAAATAAATAAGCTAAAGTTAGGGCATCGTGAACTAAAAACCCATATTCTCCTTTTGTTTCTCGATGTTGTAAGGAGGTTTGAGTTAAAAAATCTGCCAGTTCTTGCATAAATTGGGTTAGTTGTCCTTGAGGGTTAACCCGCACGATCTGTTCCATCATGTTTCGTGTCAAAACTAATTTTTGTGTGACATCAAGGGGAAAAATTACTAAATCATTACGCGAGTTAAAAACCCGTTTGGCCGCTTGAGGGTTAAACGCCATGTTAAACTCAGCATACGGAGTAACATTTCCTGGGATGTGAAATGCTCCTCCCATAATGATAATTTCTCGAGCTAATGTGAGGATTCCAGGGCTTTTTGCTTCTGCTGCAGCAAGATTATTGAGAGGGGCGATCGCAATAATGGTAATGCCTCCGGGTTGTTCTTGCAGTTTTTCAATGATCAAATCGTCAGAGAGGGGCGCATCGGTAAAACTTTGACGGACTTCTGGTAAAGTTCGTGATAAGTTGCCCATACCGTCGGGTCCGTGAATGTGAGAAGCATCATTAAATCTTTTGTGAGGAACATCAACACCTCGACCGACAGGAATATTCTCTAAATCCCCCAGTTCGAGAATCTGACAAGCAGCATTAAAGGTATATTTAGCGGGAACATTGCCTTCTGCGGTAGTGATAGCCACTAATTCGGCGAATCCTTGCTTGACTAAACTTTGAATCCAAAATAAAGCAAAAATATCGTCACCACCGGGGTCGGTATCAAGAATGATTTTGATGGGGTTGCGATCGCCAGTCATGAGAATTAATAACCAAGAATTTATCCCGATCGCATTTTATCCTTCCGGAGTGCAAACGCGATCGCGTCCCTCCACTTTAGCGCGACTTAGCGCCATCTCTGCACTATGTAGTAATGCCTCGCGAGTCATGCCATTTTGCGGGAAAATTGCCATACCGATAGAAACGGAAATGCGATCGCACTGTTGATTGGAGTATTCAAAATTGAGATGTTTTACTCCTTCTCGCAATTGTTCTGCGCGCACTTTAGTTTCCTCCCAAGAACTATCGGGCAAAACTAACATTAATTCTTCTCCGCCATATCGTGCGGCGAGATCGGCTTTTTGTAAGCTGCGTCGCAGGAAGCCTCCCAAAGTTTTTAAGACCAAATCCCCGGCTTCGTGGCCAAAAGTATTGTTAAAATTGCGGAAATGGTCGATATCGAGAAGAATCACCCCGATCGCCCGATTTTGTCGCGCTGCACTGTACACTTCTCGTTCTAGTGCCTCTTCCAAATAACGACGATTGTGCAGTTCTGTCAACGCATCTCGAACGCTATCGATCTGCAAATTCGATCGCAGCTTAATATTCAGCAAAGAAACTCCCAATTGTTCCGCCACGGTTTGCGCGAATTGCTGCCGCCCTGGGGAGAGAATGCCCCGCTCTGGAGAGGTAAGATACAGTAACCCCAAAGTTTGTCCTTGAGCAATGAGAGGAACACTTAACGTCTCTGCGGGCATAGGATCGCTATGAACGTGCTTACTGAGAAGGCGAGGATGGGACTCATCCACCCAGTGAACTTTTCCCCGTCGTAAAGCCCAACTATCCTCGGGAGAAAATATTGTTTCGCTGTTAAAATTATTTCCCCAAGAGGCGATCGCCTCTACTAAATTTCCCCCCTCATTCAAAACAAAAACGCCACCGGAACAAGTGGGGAATAAAGGAGCCATCAGTTCTGCAATAACATTGTAAGCCTCTTCTGTTGTTAAGCTGGCTTGCAGAAAATCCGCCAGTTCCCCCAATCTTTCCATGCCTTGGCGACGGGCATCCAATTCTAGGGTAGAATCTTCTAATTCTTCATTGGTGCGGCGCAGGGATTCGGCTTGCTGTCGTCGTTCTGTTACATCTTCTACCATATAGGAAAAGCGCTGTTGTCCTGGAATCGGACACACCGTAGCTGACAGCCAGCGAATATCTGTTTCCCCCTCATCTACATCCATTTCGTAAGCATATTCAAACTGGATCGGCTTACCAATTTGGCGACTTTCGTGGCAATGATCGATCCAGTAGCGGCGAATATCTTCGGGTACTCCCATATCACTCGCCAATTGGTTGTGCATGGTGATGGGAGAAAGGCGGAAAAATTCTGTCGTTACTGCATTATCGGAAATATGGCGCATATCGTTGTCGATAAGCTCGATAATGCCCATCATCATTGAGGTACTGTTATAGAAGCTATTCAGGGTCGATTCCGTCGCCATGAGAGCAGATTTTGCCGCGACGCGATCGCCGACATCTTCTACGACTCCGAGGAAATATTCTACATCTCCCATGGGGTTGCGAACCACAGACCCGCTTAAATTCACCCAAATTTCTGCCCCTTCTTTATTGAGATAGCGCTGTTCCACGGAAATATGAGATAAATCTCCTTCTACCAGTTGGCGGAATTGGGCGATCGCATTCCCTAAATCCTCTGCATGGGTCAACTCTTGGAACGTTTTCTCCTGTAATTCCCCTTCGCTATAACCCAATAATTGGCTAAATTTGGGATTCACTTTTAAGAATTGTCCGGATTTGTTGGTTTGAATAATACCTACCCCAGAGCGATCGAAGAGTGTGCGGAAACGCTTATCTAATTCTTGCATCGACTCTTCCGCATGATTCCGTTCCGCCATTTCGTGGAGGAGTTCTTCATTCAAACTCATTAACTGAGTTGTGCGTTCTTCTACTCGCAATTCTAATTCTTCATTGAGACGTTTTAACGCATCTTCTGCTTGTTTGCGTTCGCTAATATCGCGAACGATGAGGGTATAGCGCTT
>NZ_JAYGHV010000301.1:0-14997 GCF_034932145.1 Spirulina sp. 06S082
AACAGATTGCGACGATTAAGGAGAATAAACCTCAAGGATTCTGGTCTAAAAGACTATCTCGCATCACTGAAAAGCGTAACCGTCAGATGAGAGATGCGGTTAATAAAGCAGCGAGATTGGTTATTAACCATTGCTTAGAAAAAAGCATCGGTCGCATTGTTTTTGGTTGGAATAAAGGACAAAAGAACGGTATCAATATCGGTAAAAAGAACAATCAAAAATTTGTTCAAATTCCTACAGCCAAACTCAAAGAACGCATCAAGCAATTATGCGAACTGTACGGGATTGAATTTGTTGAAACTGAGGAAAGTTACACCTCGAAAGCATCGTTTTTAGATGATGATTTCTTGCCGACATTCGGTGCAAAACCCGAAAGCTGGAAGCCATCAGGAAAGCGAGTTAAGCGGGGATTGTATTATACTCAGAATGGTTTGTTCGTCAATGCTGACTGCAACGGAGCAGCGAATATTTTACGAAAAGTAGCGGCAACTTTAGGATTATGTCTTAAAGAAGTTAGTAGCGGCGTTTTGACCACGCCTGTAAGAGTCCATTACTGGGCTGCTTCCGAATCCCCGTCTCTTTAGAGCGGGGAGGGTCAATATTCCTCTGGTTCTACCCAACGCCCATCGGATTTAATCAAATTAATGAGTTCTTCTACACCCTTATTTTCGGGAACGCGCTTAATTTCCTCTCGACCGCGATAAAGGGCAATAAAACCCGCTTGTTTGCCAACATAGCCATAGTCAGCATCAGCCATCTCTCCCGGTCCATTGACAATGCAGCCCATTACCGCAATATCTAAACCTGTCAGATGTTTGGTGGCTTCGCGGACTTTATCTAAAACGTTTTCTAGGTTAAATAACGTGCGTCCGCAAGAGGGACAGGCCACATATTCAACCATTGTTTTTCGCAGTCCCAAGGCTTGCAAAATACTGTAACAAACTGGAATTTCTTTTTCTGGGGCTTCGGTTAGAGAAACGCGGATCGTGTCGCCAATACCTTCTGCTAAAAGCGTTCCAATTCCCGCCGTAGACTTAATGCGCCCGTACTCTCCATCTCCCGCTTCCGTTACTCCCAAATGCAGGGGATAATCCATTCCTAACTCGTCCATGCGTTTGACCATCAGACGATAAGCCGCCAACATCACGGGGACTCGGGAGGCTTTCAGGGAAATCACCAGATTATAATAGTTGAGAGATTCGCAAATGCGAATAAACTCGAGGGCGGATTCTACCATCCCTTCTGGAGTATCGCCGTAGGTGAAAAGCATTCTTTCAGCGAGAGAACCGTGATTTACACCAATCCGCATCGCCTTGTTTTGATCCCGCAGGGTAATGACTAACGGTTCGAGGGTTTCCCGAATGCGATCGCCAATATCAGCAAATTCTGATGCAGTATATTCTTCGCGATCGGTTTTCGGTTTTTCAAAAACATATAATCCTGGATTAATCCTGACCTTATCAACGTGCTTGGCCACTTCGAGGGCAATTTTCATGCCATTATGGTGAACATCAGCCACGAGGGGGACGGGTTGATAAGTTGCGATCAGTTTTTCTTTAATTTCTGCTAAGGCCTTCGCATGAGCCATACTAGGAACAGTAACGCGAACAATTTCGCAACCAATTTCATGCAAACGACGAATAGCTGCCACAGACCCGTCAATATCGAGAGTATCTTCGTTGATCATAGACTGAACAACTACAGGATGGCCGCCACCGATGATGATATTTCCCACCGGAACTGGGCGAGTTTTGCGTCGGTGAATGGCGGTATCTGTCAAAGCGGAAGATGCAGAGACTTTGGGACGGTCTAAGGTTTGCATGACGGCTTGCGTTTAATTTGGGTTAACGAAATTGTTTTCCTTCGTTATCATACTGCTGAGGCGTTCCCCATTAAAGGGAAAATGATAAAAAGATAAAAAATATAAAAACTAAAAGCAAAAAATTGTTTGTTTTCTGGTCTGCCTCTCGTTTCCGTAATTTCTCTGACTCTTCGACCTCGTACTCTCTATACTCTCCCAGGATACACTTATATCGCGATCTAATAGAATAGAGTTATAATTCTATTTTAATTTAACCTAAAGAAAGATTTTTTTCGTGAGATAAAAATATTCTTTATCCAGGGGAATAAGTGACGCGATCGCGCAAAAACTTTGAGGATGATTTTGCCATAACTGAAAAAATATCATTTCATTATCTAGCCCAAACTCAATTTAACTCCCAATGGATCGAGCGACAACCCAAATCTATAAGGGCAATATCGTCATTGTTGATGATAACCCTAATAATTTAAGATTATTAACAAATTTGTTAAAAAAAAGTGGCTATAAGGTTCGTCCTGTCTCTACGGGAAAATTGGCCATTTCGACAACAAAAGCAAATCCGCCCGATCTTATTTTGTTGGATATTAATATGCCTGGAATGGATGGCTATGAAGTGTGTCAGAATCTCAAAAACGATCCCATAAGTAGTGAAATTCCCGTTATTTTTATTAGTGCCTTAAATGAATCCCTCAGTCGCATTAGAAGTTTTGAAGTAGGGGGAGTAGATTATATTACCAAACCTTTCGAGTTTAACGAAGTTTTAGTGCGCGTATCTACTCACATTCAACTGTATAGATTTCAAAAGAAATTACAAGAAGTTAACTCCCTACAAAGTCAAGCACTCATCGAAAAAAATGAACAACTCCAACAAGTTAACAATAATCTCGAACATCTCAATCAACTTCTCAATGTCAAAGTTGCAGAATTGCAACAGACGCAACTTCAATTAGTACAATCGGAAAAGATGTCTGTACTGGGTCAGTTGGTATCAGGAATTGCTCATGAAATTAATAATCCTCTTGGTTTTCTGCACGGTAATTTAGAGCATGGACAAGAATATTTACAGCAGCTACAACAGCATTTACAATTATATCAAAATGAGTTAAAAAATCCCAGTACCGCTATTCAAGATCATGCCGAAGAAATCGATATTGATTATTTATTAGAGGATTTCCCCAAACTGTTTGCTTCTCTAAATCGGGGCGTAGAAAGACTTTATCAAATTAGCGACTCTTTACGGATTTTTTCTCGACAGGATAGTAAAACAAAGATTGATTTTGATATCCACAAAGGAATTGAGAGTACGTTAACGATTTTAAAACACCGTCTGAAAAGAGATAAAGAATCTAACAATATTCAGATCGTCAAAGAATATGGCGACATTCCCTTGATAAAATGTTATCCAGGACAACTTAATCAAGTTTTTATGAATATTTTGGTCAATGCAATTGATGCTTTAGAGGCAGATAAAAACCAGGAAAAAAAGCAAATTGCGATCGCCACGGAAATTGTAGATTATTCTGAGCCAGAAATGGGTCAATTTGTTAGAATTCGGATTTGCGATAATGGAACGGGTATACCAGAACAAATTAGAGAACAGATTTTTGATTATTTATTTACCACAAAAGAGGTAGGCAAAGGAACGGGTTTAGGATTATCTTTAAGCAAACAAATTATTGAAGAAAAACATGGAGGAAATATCTCTTGTCATTCAGAAGTGGGGAAAGGAACAGAATTTATTATTTCCTTACTTCTTGAACCAGCAACTTGAACCAGCAACAGATAAATCGAAAAAAATCAGCGCAAAAAGTTCTATTCATTAAAATATTATGTCAAATTTAATGCCTGTCAAATCTTCGGATTCATTACGAAAAGAAGTCATTATTTATACAGATGGGGCTTGTTCGGGAAATCCTGGTGTGGGAGGATGGGGAGTCGTTTTAAAATATGGCGAACACTATAAGGAATTATCCGGTTCGGAGTCGGAAACCACAACCAGTAATCGCATGGAAATGACGGCGGTTATTGAAGCCTTAAAAGCATTAAAATATCCCTGTTTGGTTCGTTTACATACGGATAGTCAATTAATTGTTAATACTATGACACGAAACTGGAAGCGCAAAGCCAATCAGGATTTATGGGCAGAAATAGACCATCTCTCTCAAGTGCATCAGGTTGAATGGATTTGGGTGAAGGGACACGCAAGCGATCCGTTAAATAATCAAGTCGATCGCTTGGCTGTTGCGGCATCTAAACAGGCTTTAAAGGACAACAGAGAATGAGGTAAAATTAAAAAAAGTTAATGAGGATTAGCAAGTATGGAGATCGTGGGTACAATTGAGCGTCAAGAGATTGGGGTTGGTACTTGGGCTTTGGTTGCGGAGTCGGGGGAAACTTACGAATTGAAGGACGCACCCTCAGCACTCTGTCAAAATGGAATTAAGGTGAAAATAAACGGGGAAATTCGTGATGATGTGATGACTTTGGCGATGATCGGTCCGGTTTTGGAAGTGAAGTCTTTTGAGGCGATCGCATCATAAAAAAAAATCCCTGACTCGCATTAAATTAAGCCAGGGATTCGCCATCGGGGTGCATCTACCATTACTTTCTTCTCTTCGGGATTGGTAGATCGGGAGGTTTTTAGCAAGATTTTTTATTAGTTCAAATATACTGAATAATTTCGAGATGAAAGGCGATCGCCCTCTCAAAGTTCAAATGCCATTGCGCTACAGGATATGGTATTGTCGAAAGAGTCAAATTGAGATAGTTTAAATATTAGGCTTGGTAAAGGAGCAGATATTTTGCGAGCGATCGCAAAATCATTCACACTCAGGAGGGTATTATGGTTGCAACTACTCTGGCTGCTGGCGATCTTGCAATTCTCGGCTTTAATTTTGATAATCCCGATACGTTTGCTTTTGTTCTTCTCACTGATGTTAGCGTGGGGACGAAAATAAATTTTACGGATAAAGGCTGGAGAAATGATGGTTCTTTCCGCGATTATGAAGGGATAGATTCGTGGACGGCTGATACAGATAAAGCCGCAGGGACGATTGTTTCTGTTACCTCGACTAATCTCCGCTTTGCAACTGAGGGGGATCAACTGATTGCTTACCAAGGTATCGAGACAAATCCTAATTTTCTTTATGCTATTAATAGTGAGGGGAGTGACTGGCAATCCGATGCCACTAATTCTCACACTTCTGCTTTACCGACAGGATTAACAGAAGGTATAAACGCGATCGCCTTCAATGAGGTTGATAATGCTGTTTATCGGGGGACAACTTCGGGAACAAAAAACGAACTTTTGGCCGCGATCGCCGATCCTTCTAACTGGTTGGGAAGTAATAACACTCGTCAAATCTTACCCGATAGTTTTGACTCTTTCAGTATAACTAATAATAGTATCAGTATCGAGCAAATTGAGAGTTCTAATCCTGCTGTCGATACGAGGATCGCTTCCCCCTTTATAAACGAAATTCATTACGACAATATTAGCTACGATAAAAATGAAGGAATAGAAATTGCTGGACTTGCAGGGACAGACCTGGCAGGTTGGAAATTAGAATTTTATAACGGTAATAAAGGGGGAAAATTATATGCGACTTTCAATTTATCGGGTATTTTGAACAACCAAGATAACGGCTTTGGAACAAAGTTTTTTGCTAAACCTCGCATTCAAAACGGTTTTTCTGACGGGATTGCTTTAATTGATAATACGGGTCATGTTGTCCAATTTCTCAGTTATGAGGGCAGTTTAACGGCTTTAGGTGGAACTGCTGATGGGTTAACCAGTACCGATATTGGAGTCAGCGAATCGAATAAATTTACCCCGATAGGTTACTCTTTACAACTAACCGGAAATGGAAGTGCTTACGAGGATTTTACTTGGGCTGCTGCGGCGGCCAGCACTTACAATAAAGTTAATACAAACCAAAGTTTTACAAAAAGTTTTACGACAAGTTTAAATCCCGATCTAACGGCGATTTATGAAATTCAAGGATCCGGAATGACCAGTCTTTACGAAGGTCAAACGGTGACTACTCAAGGAATTGTTGTGGGAGACTTCCAAGGAAGTCAGCAACTTGAGGGCTTTTTTATTCAAGATATTAACGGGGATGGAAATACAGCAACATCTGACGGCATATTTGTGTATGCACCCGAGGGGATAGATGTGGCGATCGGGGATTTAGTGGAAGTTTCGGGGACAGTCATTGAATATAAGGGATTAACAGAAATTACTTCCGTTACTGACCTTAATATTGTTGGTTTTGGTAACATTATTCCCACCTCGATTTCTTTACCTGTTGCTAGTATCGCGACTTGGGAACAATATGAAGGAATGTCGGTAAAGTTTGACCAAACGCTGACGGCGATCGCCAACTACAATTTGGGTCAATATGGTACAGTTACCCTGGCAGACGATCGCCTTTTTCAACCAACTCAAATTGCCGATCCTGGTATTGCAGCCAATGCCTTAAAAGCGCAAAATGACCTCAGACAAATTATTCTCGATGATGGCAGCATAACAGTCAATCCCGAGGCGATCGCCGGACTGACGGCCTCAGATACTTTACGGACAGGAGACACGGTTTCTGGACTTACGGGAGTGATTGATTATTCTTTTGGAGAATATCGCATCCAACCAACCATTGATCCTAATTTTGTTGCTGCTAATTCTCGCACTATTTCCCCTGCTGATGTTGGGGGTACTTTAAAAGTAGCCAGTTTTAATGTCCTCAATTATTTTAATGGTGATGGTCAAGGAAGTGGCTTTCCAACCTCTCGTGGTGCAGATAGTTTATCCGAGTTCGATCGCCAACGAGATAAAATTATTGCAGCGATCGCCGATTTAGATGCAGATATTATTGGTTTGATGGAGTTAGAAAATGATGGATATGGAAACAATAGTGCGATTCAAGATTTAGTGAAGGGGTTGAATATCGCGCAATCTGAAAATACTTATTCTTTCGTCGATCCCGGTTTGTCTCAACTGGGGGGTGATGAAATTGCTGTAGGTTTGATTTATCGCGATACGGTCAGAGAATCGGGAAATGCTGCTACAATTAGCACTGGAGCATTTACTCATTATAACCGCCAACCTCTGGCTCAAACTTTTACTGATTCTCTCACAGGAGAAGAGGTGACAATTGTTGTGAATCATTTTAAATCCAAAAGCGGCCAAGGAACAGGTTTAGATGGTAATTTAGGAGATGGTCAAGGGAGTTGGAATGCGACACGAACTAATGCAGCTAAAGATTTAACAACATGGTTAGCAACAGATCCAACCGGTAGTAATGACCCTGATTTCTTGATTATTGGAGACCTCAATGCTTATGCTTTAGAAGACCCGATCGCGGCCATTAAAAATGCAGGTTATACAAATCTTCTCGATCGCTTCAATGGGAATTCAGCTTATTATTCTTACGTTTTCGACGGTCAAGCAGGAACATTAGATCATGCTTTAGCCAGTTCGAGTTTAGTCGATCGCGTTACAGGAGTTACCGAATGGCATATCAATGCAGATGAACCTCGCATTCTCGATTACAATGAGGAATATAAATCCCTCGGACAAACCCAGAGTCTTTATGATGCAGATCCGTTTCGTTCTTCAGACCACGATCCGATTATTATTGGTTTAGACTTGTCAAATATTTAAGGCACAATAGAAGCAATCTAACAAGTTTTTAAAAACCTCAATACTGAGGAGTGCGATCGCCAACTCAATCTTTAATTTCCCCGTGTAATCTGCATTGTGTAGGGATGATATTGATTTTTCTCATAAGATCCGACCCAAATTTGATAAGCACCTTCTAACCATTGTCCGGCTATACCTGGATTTTTATTTTGATAATCGTCATTGCACCAAGTTCCACCGGGACCTTTAATAACTATAGTTGTATCGGCCGAACTTTGTACCTGTATATTCAGAAAGTTAAAGAAACCCGTTAGCGTAACAACGTGATCCGGTTCGCGATCGACAAAACCCACACAAGGACCCGTTGGACTATCAACGAGATTGGCCACATTTCTCGCTGCAATTTCCCCTCCACTAATTCCGCGAATAATGGTTGTATTAGAGGTGTTTGGAGAGGTGAATGGGGAGATTACTGGACTTTCAAAAATGGGGGGCGAAAATTGCGAAAAAGCAGCATTAGGATTAACAAATTCACCAGCGACCATTGCGATCGCAGCCAACATTGTCACCCTTAACGCATCTTTCGCAAGACGGATCGAGTTGAATTGGTTTAAGTTGGCAATTGAACTCAATATTTTGGTTTTGTTGATGATACTTAAATTCATTTTGCGATCGGGATTATAGGATTGTAGAATGGGAACATTTTTCTGAGAAGAAAAGAGAAACTCGTCCCTTCTCAATAACCCAATGACGGGAAATTATCTCAAATTGTTGCTCAAATTTTACCCAATTTTATTTTTATTCTCCCTCGGCTTGTTTTTCCAACCATTCCTCTAATTCAGAGTCGGTAATAAAATCCCAAGCAGACTCGGCCAGTCTGTCTAATTGTTCGTTAGAGAGAGATTTAATTGTTTCTTGGGTAGCCGCATCCAATTTAAAACGACGGTTTAACAAACGCAGAATAATCGTTAATTTACCAAATTGAATTCCTTCTTGTCTTCCCTGTTTAACCCCCTGTTGTCGTCCCTGCTGAATCCCCTCTTGAATCCCCTCTTCTTTACCTCGCTGAATCCCCTCTTGAATCCCCTCTTCTTTACCTCGTTGAATCCCTTCTTCAATCCCCTGTTGACGACCTTGTTCAACTCCTTCCTCAATCCCTTCATTTTTCCCTAAAGCGATCGCATTTTGGCGATCGGCGATCGCCAGTAACTGCTGTTGGACAAGGGCAAATTCTTCGCGGGTTAGGGAGTCCACATCAGCAAGTTCAAAAGCCTGTTTAATTTCCGATACAACAACTAACTCTTCGGGAATTGTTTCCAAAATACTCGCATTTTTGAGAAAATAAATCCAGCGATCGCCAATTGTTTCTAATTCTAGCAATTCTTTCTGAAATTTAGGCAGTTCCACAAAAAACAATCCCAACTCACCGTTAGGATAGCTAAAATCAGTTTCAATTTCTTTAAAAGTAAATCTAGAAATCGGAGAATCTCTATCCTCAAACATAATAAAATCAGTGAAATGAATCGACATTAAAGGTTTAATCTCTGGCGTGCGTTCTTTCTTATCAAATAACTGTTGTGAATAACTCTTGGCAGCATGATATAAAACCCGATGACCCAAGGTTTTTAAGTTCAAAAATTGTAGATCGAAAATACATTTATGTTCTCCATTAAGCAGAGCTTTTAAGGTCACGGGGTGATTTTCCTCTGCCACCAGCGATCGCCCATTAAAATCGACAATCTCTACGGATTCGATTGCAGAATTACCCTCATAAAGTAGGGCATTTAAAAAACTCAATAAAATATCTTTGCTTTTGGGAGAACCAAAAATTCTTTTAAAGGCAAAATCAGTTTTTGGATCGATAAAACTCATAATTGTTACTTTTTACTTGTTACTTTTTAATCATTGCTTGATTATTTTTCTATTACTGTAAACTTCAAATAAGATTGTAGAACTTCAGGGATTTTAACCGTTCCATCGGATTGTTGATAATTTTCTAGAATAGCGGACATTGTACGCCCGATCGCCAGTCCCGATCCATTCAGAGTATGAACATAATTCGTGCCTTTTTTCCCCTTTTCCTTAAAGCGAATATTAGCGCGTCTGCCCTGAAAATCCCAACAGTTAGAACAACTAGAAATTTCCCGGTATTTACCCGCAGAAGGCAACCACACCTCAATGTCATAACATTTTGCGGCACTGAAACCCAAATCTCCCGTACACAGTTCAATAATACGATAAGGAAGTTTAAGTGCTTCTAAAATTGCTGTGGCATTTTTCAGCATTGCTTCCAATTCCTCCATTGAAGTATCGGGAGATACTAATTTTACCATTTCTACCTTATTAAACTGGTGCAAGCGAATGAGTCCGCGAGTATCTTTACCATAACTACCTGCTTCTCGACGAAAACAGGGAGTATAAGCACAATGATAAATGGGAAGTGCGGCTGCATCAATAATTTCATCGCGATATAAATTAGTCAGGGGAACTTCTGCGGTAGGAGTCAACCAAAGGTCATCCTCAGCACAATGAAAACTTTCCTCCGCAAATTTTGGGAGTTGTCCGGTTCCCGTTAAACTTTGCGTGTTAATCAGAACAGGAGGCATCACTTCGACATAACCCGCTTCTGTTTGCTTATCCAACATAAAGTTAATTAAAGCACGTTCTAAAGCGGCACCTTTACCGATTAAATTCACAAAGCGACTTTGAGCAATTTTAACAGCACGTTTAAAGTCAAGAATGCCCAATTTTTCGCCAATTTCCCAATGAGGTAAAATATTCTCCTCTTCTCCTCCTCTTAAATACTCATCTCCCCATCTATAAATCTCGATATTTTCTGTTTCATTTTGGCCGATGGGAGTTGTATCTGCGGGCAAATTAGGCAGTTGTAGAAGCAGTTCGTTAATTTTAACAATTAGTTCTTTTTCTTGAGGTTCTAATTCTGCTAATTGAGCCTTGACTTGATTGCCTTCTTCTTTTAAAGTTTTGATCTCTTCAGTTTTGGGATTCCCTCCCCTTCTCATCTTCTGCCCGATCGCCTTACCAATTTCGTTACCACGTGCCTGTAATTGACTGCGAGTTGTTTGTAATTCTCGCTGTTGCTTGTCCAATTCGAGGATAGGAGACAGATCGTAGTCTCCACCCCGGCGATCGAGGCGATCGCGCACGAATTCCGAATTTTCCCGAATTTGTTTGATATCTAGCACGTTTTCAAAGGATATAAAATAAAGATTAAATGCTCTCCTGTTGCCTCTTGCCTGTTCCCTGTTGCCTATTCCCTCTTGCCTCTTGCCTCTTGCCTGTTCCCTATTCCCTCATCATTTAGTAATGCGATTTAAGAGTAGCAGGGAGGAGACAATTCCGGAAAAGTGAGCGGCGATCGTATTCGCATTTGCCTGGATAACGAGAAGATCGATCGAGTTGACTAATTTTTGTGGATCGACATTGGCGATCGCCCCTGGGGGATTAGCGAGAGACTTCGCTAAAACTAATCCTACATTAGCTTCCGCCCCAATAATCGTTAGCAACATTCCGATTAAATTTACCACTAACCCAGCCCGAATCACCTTGACTGTATCTGCCCGGTTGGGACGTTGGGAAGTATTGGGATTTTGCAGCATTTGCGCGATCGCCATATAGCGAAAGGAATAATAAATACTAATTCCCAAAGCAATTAGACCCAATACTGCACAAAATACTCCCAATTCTGTGCCTTGGGTATTGGCCGTATTGGTGTCACCGATAAAACTAGAACTGGCAAAAAGGACGGTGACAGTAGAAATTACCCCCAAAACCAATTGCAGCCAAAATCCAATCCGACCTGCCCATTTTAGGTCGGTGGAGACTTGTCGGACTTTTTGAGGGATGGGAGATGTTAGATCCCCCCGGTTTTTTTCACTCATTAACTTTATTTACCGCGATCGCCTCAGAACTTTGCATCTTCTATTATTAGGCATTAGAGTCGAGGTTGCGCGACTGCGATATGAATTTCTTCTCAAGAAACTTTTATCGGGAGTCTCTCGTCTGGGGTGCAAGATTTCCCGATTGCGATTTTAGGGTGCTGTAGAGGGAAACTTTTGTATCATTCGGGGTGGCTTGGGAATTTTTGCTCCTCCAAGATAAAAATGCTGTTACGCTAGATAATGGCATAAGGCATTTAACGGAATCAAATAAGTCTAATTTCTCAATTAGAGACAGTCTTTTTAATTCCCTTAAACCCTTGACTGTAAAGGATTTGCTTGCCTTTAAGCCAATCCCCTAGCTATGGGTTGTGCGGTCCCAAATCGTTTTCAGTATTTCGGCGGAGAAAATTCCTCCCGAACTCCAGAGAAACAGCCAGAAGATCGCTATACAATGGATCGGTAACGAAAGCTAAAACTTGGTTTAATCTGCAATTTCATCCCACTGATTCAATCTTTTGCATTAGGCGTGATGAAATCGGCGATGTCGAGCAAGCAATTTTACCGAGCAGTATACTGGGCAGAGTGTCAAGATAATGCGATCGCATTATGCACAAGCATTCACCAAGAATATTTACCGATCTGCTGGGGTGCATCCATAGTTAACCAATAAAGCCTTGTTGTGAAAAACAAGTTGGTTTGAACCAAGTTTATTGGCATCAGGTTTATTGGCATATTGTTAACTGGGAAACTTGACGGGTTAAACACATGAAATTTGAAGATATTTATCAGTTTTTTAACGATCCCCCACCGAATTATCTCAATAAAGAATTGGCAGTTTGTTACATTCTGTCGGTTTTATTGAATGGGGAATCCTACGGCACGGAATTAATCGAGAAACTAAAACAAATGCAACCAACCTACCGTTTATCCGATACGGTTCTCTATGGTGCCCTCAAGTTTCTTGAACAAGAACAAACCATTGCTGGCTATTGGCAAAAGGTCGAAGGTCGGGGTCGGCCTCGTCGAATGTATCAGGTTTGTGAGAATGCCCGCAAACAATCCGAAGACCTTGCTCGGTTTTGGTGGGCTTATGTCAATCGAGAGCAAGAAAGTCAAGCGATGTAAGGGTTTGGGTGATGTATTTTGGAGAACTAATCTTTTCCCGTTTATTCATCACTCATCACTTATTATCATTTATTATCATTCTGAAGGGTATTCGACTGCTTGAGTTCTGCAATTGTTCCATTTCCCGTACAAAAAAGGACGGTTTTTAGTTCCGCTTGCAATAATTGTACGAGATTATCGATCGCTTCGGGAGAGTCGGAAGCAGCTTGGAGGAAGGGAAAAGCCAAACCCACCAAATCTGCACCGAGGGCGATCGCCTTGGCCCCGTCGAGTCCATTTCGCAATCCTCCCGAGGCGATCGCGGGTAATTTAGGGTAAAGATTGCGGATTCCCACTAAACATTCTGCGGTGGGAATTCCCCAATCAGCAAATGTTTGCCCCAATTGCCTCTGCATGGCATTATTAGCCCGTTCGCTTTCTACTTTAGCCCAAGAGGTCCCACCGGCTCCAGCCACGTCAATGGCGCTAATTCCGGCATTAACTAAATATTGTGCCATTTGCGGCGAAATGCCGTTTCCAACTTCTTTAGCGATGACAGGAACGGGAATTTTGCTGCATATTTTCTCGATTTTGTCAAGTAATCCTTTAAAGTTTTTATCGCCGTTAGTTTGAATGCACTCTTGTAGGGGGTTGAGGTGAAAAATCAAAGCATCTGCCTCTAAAATATCCACGGCTCGCAGACATTCATCGATACCGTAGGTATAGTTAAGTTGGACGGCTCCGAGATTGGCAAAAAGGGGAATATCGGGGGCGATATTTCGCACGGCAAAAGTATCGGTAACTTCCGGCTTTTCCACGGCAATACGCTGAGAACCGACTCCCATAGCCAGTTTATAGGTTTGGGCGGCTTCGGCGAGGCGATAGTTAATGATTTTCGCTTGTTCTGTCCCCCCTGTCATAGAGGAAATAAGGAAAGGGGAACCCAGAGTTTTACCCAAAAAAGTCGTGCTTAAATCAATTTCATTATAGTCTAACTCGGGCAAACAATGATGTAGAAAACGATAGCGATCGAAACCATTGGTATTCTTACGAAACTGTACATCTTCTTCTAAACAAATTCGCAGGTGATCTGCTTTACGCGTTTGAGTATCGCCCATTTTATAGTTGATAGTTGATAGTTGATAGTTGATAGTTGATAGTTGTTTATTAAGAAGCCTGTTCCCTATTGCCTCTTTCCCCTTCCCTATTCTTCATCAATTTGTTCGCTGAGTTGTTTGATTTGGTCTTTGTATTTGGGAGGGGCTAGAGTGACAGCACGAGTGTAGAGAGGTTTGGCTTTGTCGATTTCACCCTGTTGTTTGAAAATTTCTGCTTTTGCCCAAACTGGACGAAAATCACCATCATTGGTCTCGATAATTTTGTCATAAACGGCGATCGCCTCGGTATAGCGTTCCTGGTGTTCGTAAACTCGTCCCAACAACATTTGTACTGAAGCAACATCAATACTATCTGGCGTTACGGCATTAGCTTGGGCAGCCGTTTGTAGGGTCGTTTGGAGTAGCCCGATCGCCCGTTCGGGACGGTTCTTCTGGAGTTGTAGGGCAACCATACCCTGGAGGGCTTTAATATAGCCAGGATTGAATCCAAGAATGCGATCGTAGGCTTGAAAAGCGCCCTCAGCATCTCCTAAATATTCCTTCGCCTGTGCCAGCAAGATCGTATAATCAGGCTGTTGGGGGTGAGATTCTGCCAAGCGTTCGAGGGCAGGGAGAGCAAGGTCAAGTTTCCCCTGTTCCAAGCGCACTTCAATTAATCCTTGTAAAGCCGTGGCATTTTCTGGCTCTCGTTGCAAGACTAACTCATATCCTCTGGCTTTATCTTCAAGATTTTCCTGTTGAACTGGAGATAGTTGTGGGGTGGGGGTTGCGGTGGTTCTTCTGGCAGTGCGATCGCCTTGAAATACATTACCAACCAATGGCAATAAAGAACCACCCACCAGAAGAATGATAAGAAGAATCGTGAAAATTAATATAAAGCGATTGTTAGAAGCAGTGCGTTTCATGTAATGCAGCAATGAAAGACTCGGTAACAAGATTAGACTAATGCCTTATCTAGTGATGTCAAGAGGAATGGCATAAGGAGACTCGATTTTAGCATAGACAATAGCCCCTAGCTGCAACTACTCATGGATTGCTTACGTGCATCTATCTACAAAATTCAAAAAGAGGACTCCCGCTAGACCCGTTGGCGAAGCCTGCGCTACGCGCATTAGGGTTAGCGGTGAGATGACGAGCGCGTTCCCTCTCTTGGTCGATTGGATATGGCGAATGCGATTCGTCATCCCTCGACCGCTTGGTGAAATTCGATTCACCGGGGTCGCTCGTCTTTTTGCCAACAAACAAAACCGACCAAAGTAGGGACGTTAAATTTAACGTCCGTACACATAGATTGACATTCTTTGTAAAGGTTGCTAGAATCCGATTCAGGAGGTCAAAATGTTAACACTAACTTACGAGTATAAATTAATCCCGAACGAAAAGCAAATCGAGGTAATTGAGAACACCTTGAGA
>NZ_JAYGHV010000302.1:0-14828 GCF_034932145.1 Spirulina sp. 06S082
TTGGCTAGAGTTTGTGCTTCTACCCCTTGGGACGCATCCACGACTAATAAAGCTCCTTCACAGGCAATCAGCGATCGCGATACCTCATAGGAAAAGTCTACATGACCAGGCGTATCGATAAGATTGAGAACATACTCTTCCCCATCTTCAGCTTTATAGTTCATCCGTGCGGCTTGTAGCTTGATGGTAATGCCTCTTTCTCGCTCTAAATCCATACTATCGAGGAACTGCTCTTTCATTTGGCGCTGCTGTACCGTCCCCGTCACCTGCAAGAGGCGATCGGCAAGGGTTGACTTCCCGTGATCGATATGGGCAATAATGCAGAAGTTACGAATGCGGGAGGTGGAAACGTCGGTCATGGCGTGTACGGGTTGGCCTCAATATTTCTTAATCTATTGTAATATTGTCTTGCACTTTTGGCAGGAAAAGGAAACCAGAATCTCCACTTTACTGCAAAAACTATTACCTGTTGCTCAATTAAAGGAGGAAATTAATGTTCGTTGAAATTCTCGATCGCGAATTTCTTAACAACCAAGTTCTTGATTATATCATTGCCTGTGCTATTATTCTCATTGGCTTGATAACTATTAATATAGTCCGAGCTTTTTTCCTTCAATCTCTAAAGCGATGGGCAAAGCGAACTACCACAACTCTTGACGATAAATTAATCCACATTTCCGAGAAAGCCTTAATTCCTGTTCTCTATCTGGGGACGATTTATCTGGCGATCGACAAACTTAATTTACATCCCATTCTGGAAAGAACTTTGGATGCTATTTTAACGATTATTGCCACTATTTTTGTCATTCAGTTACTTTCCAATATTTCTGAATATCTATTGCGACTATATTTAGTTCGTCAAGATAATCCCAATTTAATGCAAAGTTTTCGGGCAATTATGCCGGCTATTCGCATTGCTTTATGGGCAGTTGGGTTTGTCTTTTTGTTGGATAATTTGGGCTTTGATATTTCTGCTCTCGTTGCCAGCTTAGGAATTGGTGGAGTTGCGATCGCCCTTGCTTCCCAAGGATTACTACAAGACTTGTTTAGCTATTTTTCAATTTTATTAGATCGTCCCTTTGAGTTGGGTGATTTTATTGTGATTGGTGACTATATGGGAACAGTGGATAATATCGGCATTAAAACAACTCGACTTACCAGTTTAACGGGAGAAGAATTAATTATTTCTAATGCCGATCTAACAGCATCTCGACTCCGTAATTTTAAGCGCATGGAAAAAAGACGGATTGTTTTTAAAATTGGCGTTGTTTATCAAACAAGTCCAGAAGAATTAAAAGCAATTCCTGAAATTATCAAAAAAATTATAACTTCTATTCCAGAAGCAACATTCGATCGCGTTCATTTTTCAGACTATGGCGACTTTAGCTTGAACTATGAAATTGTCTACTTTGTTAACAATAACGACTACACCGTTTATATGGATATACAGCAAAATATTAATTTAGCCTTATTTCAAGCCTTTGCTGAGAATGGAATTGAATTTGCCTACCCAACTCATGTTACATATCTACAGCCGACAGACTCAGAGAAGGTACTAGCAAAAGAATGAATGGTCATTCAAAATAATTCTGCTCCTTTAATTGGTGCTATTTGTTGCATATTGGCACGTTCTCCACAAGCGCGAGGGGTGGGAAATAATTTCCCCGGATTAGCCAATCCTTTCGGGTTAAAGGCTTCTCTAACATACTGCATTGATTCTATATCTATTTCATTAAACATTTGGGGCATATAACAGTTTTTATCCGCCCCAATTCCGTGTTCTCCTGATAAACTTCCTCCAGCGTCCACACACAATCTGAGAATTTCTTCCCCAACTTTTTCGACTGCTGCAAACGCACCCGGTTCGCCACCATTGTAGAGAATTAAAGGATGTAAATTACCATCTCCCGCATGAAAAACATTAGCAATTTGATAGCCCGATCGCTCGCTTAATGCCTCAATTTCCCGCAAAACCGCCGCCAATTTCGTGCGAGGAATCACCCCATCTTGTACGAAATAATTAGGACTCATTTTACCCGCCGCCGCAAAAGCAGCTTTTCTTCCTTTCCATAATTTAAGACGAGTTTCGGCATCAGTAGCGGTGGTAATTTCCCGCGCCCCATTTTGAGTACAAAGTTTAGCCACGCGCTGAATATTTCCCTGTACTTCAACTTCTAAACCATCCAATTCAACCAGTAAAATCGCCCCCGCATCTCGAGGATAACAATTAGTCGCCACTACATCCTCAACTGCATTAATACTGAGATTATCCATCATTTCCATTCCCGCAGGAATAATCCCCGCACCGATAATATCTGTCACCGCAGTTCCCGCCGCTTCAATGGTGGCAAAATCCGCAAGAAGAACGCAAATTGATTCGGGAGTTTTCAATATTTTTAAGGTAATTTCCGTCGCAATTCCTAATGTGCCTTCCGATCCGACAAAAACCCCCGTTAAGTCATATCCAGGCATTTCTGGAACTTGCCCGCCAACATCAACAATAGACCCATTAGGAGTAACAATTTTTAAACCCAAAACATGATTTGTGGTAACACCATATTTAAGACAGTGTACGCCCCCCGAATTTTCCGCCACATTGCCCCCAATGGAACAGATAATTTGACTGGAGGGATCTGGAGCGTAGTAAAACCCCGCACCGCTTACCGCTTGTGTCACCCAATTATTAATCACCCCTGGTTGCACGATCGCGCTGCGATTTTCCCAATCAATTTCGAGAATGCGCTTCATTTTTGCCGTGACAATGACCACCCCATTTTCGATGGGTAATGCGCCCCCAGATAGCCCCGTCCCCGAGCCTCGTGCCACCCAAGGTAGATTATAGCGATCGCACAGTTTCACGGCTTCTGCGACCTCTTTTGTCGTCCGAGGAAGCACCACGAGGGCAGGCCGTTGGCGATAGGCCGCTAAACCATCGCATTCATAAGTTAAGAGTTCTTCCTTGCGACGCACGACACAGCCTTTCCCTAGCACTTGCTCAAATTCTCGCACGATCGATTGCCATTGATTTTTCGTTTCGGGGGGACTATTTTTTACAGTCATCGGTCATCGGTCACTCAAAACTATTCTTCCATTGTGGCAAAAAAAAGGATAGGGTGAAAAAAATAGGGAGTTTTTAGCGATTTCTCTAGGCGAGGACATCGAACTCTGTTGCCTTTTCTTGTCTCGCTTCCCCTCTCACACCGCAGATCCTCTTCCGAGGGAAAGTTGTACAATTTATTGGCAGCGAAAGTGAAAAATTTCCGATCTAGCCCGACCTAGATTGACTTCAAAACGTGAATATGGCAGAAGGTGCACAGCAATTGCTGAAAGTGGCGAAGGAAGGTATTGAGAGGGCTAAATCAGCTTGGTTGGCTAAAGCCGGCAAAATTCTTGATTCTCATGGGTTGCAAGTTTCCCTCGCTAGTATTCATAGTTTTCTTCAAGGTCAGCCTCTCGAACGCGAAGATTTTGAACAAATTTGTACTATTTTAGGGTTAAATTGGCAAGAAATTGCCGAAGTATCGCCAATTTCTGGGAATTTTGAACCGGATTCTTCTCCGGAAGAAGCGATCGAACCCGGTATTGGCGCGATCGTGCCTTTGGCAAGAAAAAGAGCTTCCGAAAAAATGCTCGAAGCCTATTGCAAAGTTCAACTGGTTACGGGTCAATGGGTCTCTAGTGAGAGTTTTGAATTTGATGTTTATCAAGTTGACAAAATTCCTCGCGATGTGTATCTGAATTTACCAACATTCCTCAAAATTTGCGATCGCTCCCAAGATTTTGAAAGATTTGGGCTGGGTTATCGCATGGAAAAAATGACCGGAATACAAGCAGTGACAAACTATGCAAAACTCGTCGTTCTTGGTAATTCTGGTGTTGGAAAAACTGTGTTTTTACAATCTCTGATTGTTGCTTGTTGTCGAGGAAAATTTCAAAAGAATTATATTCCTATTTTTTTGGAATTTCATAAATTACCAGATTTAAAAAAAGGAATTGCTGAATATATTCACGATATTTTAGGATTCGACGATCGCGTACACACGGAACAATTACTTAATTATGGGCAGTTTTTTATTATATTTGATGGCATAGATGAAGTTGTCTATCAAGAAAGACGAGATCTACAATATCAATTACGTGCATTTACTCAACACTATTATAAAAATCGTTTTATCATTGCTTGCCGAACGCAAATTACAGATTATACTTTTCCTACATTTACCTATGTTGAAATTTCTGAACTTAATCAAGAACAAATTAAAAAATCCGCAAAAGTTTGTTTTCAAGCCCTGGCTAAATCTCATTCTCAAGGAAAAAAGATAGTTCACCAATTTTTATTAGATTTAGAAGTTCCGGAAAACAAGAAAATGCTGGAATTTTCTATGTATCCTATTTGGTTAAATTTAATTTGTGCTATTTTTTATGAAAACAAAAAATTGCCTTCAAGATTTTTCAACTTATACGAACAAGGATTAAAGTTGATTTTTGAGATCGAAGATATTGAAGCAGAAGATGAACTAACTTTAATTCAGCAAGAACTTGGAGTCGAACAAAAATTAGATTTATTGTATTATCTAAGTGTCTTGACATTTACTAAAAAAGAGTTGTTTTTTGAACGCGATCGCATTTGTGTTTATATTACACATTATTTTTCCGATCCTCTTTCTCAAAACAAGAAAAAAGAGAGAGAAATCTTGCTTAAAAAAAGTAGAAAGATTTTAAATATTATCGAAAAGCACAATTATATTATTGTTGAAAGAACGCAAAAATATTATGCTTTTTCTAATCTTGGTCTTCAAGAATACCTTATTGGCAGATTTTTATTAAAACATTTTGAACCCAATAATTTGTCAAAAGAGCTAGATCATTTCGATCGTTTAACTTGGAACGATCTCTTTATTCTTGCAGTGGGAAGCATGGAATATGTTGATGATTTTGTCTTACAAATAAAATGGAGAATTGATAATATTATTGCCAAGGACAAAAAATTACAAATTTTTCTTTCATGGGTTCATCAAAAATCTATTTTTGTACAAACACCGTATAAAGTTTCCGCAGTTCGTGCTTTTTACTTTTCCCAAGCAATTAATCCAATGTTCGATCCGAAATTATCTCATCCTCTTGATTTTTCTCATGCAGTAAATCGTGGTTTAAAGATATCTATTCACGATCGCTCTTTGGCTTGCAATTTGGATCGAGATTTAGATTATGCTTTTAATCACCAAACAATTAATGAGTTAGCACCAGATTTTATTATTGATTTAATTCTGGATTCTTTATTGGTAACTTATGCTCACGATTTAGATTTGTTTCTGACTTTTACAGAAGATCGTAATATAGAAATTAGTGGCGATCTTAAACACGCTTTAGAACGATTTCGCGATCAACTTCCCGACATCGATCGCGATCGCATTCACTATCAAGAATGGTGGAAAGAAAACGGCGAAATTTGGACGAGAAATTTAAGACTTGCTATCATTGAACACCGGAATATTGGTTATGATTGGCAATTTGGCTCGGAACAAAAAAATATTCTCAAACAATATTATAATTCAATTAAGTTACTGGTTGAGTGTATCTATAGAACGCCGAAAATTACTGATGAAACAATCCAGGAAATTGAAGATACAATTCTATTGCCGATCGCCGAAATTGATAAAAGAGGATTAGGGAATTGATAATTATTCATTTTTCAAGGCTTGGCGAAATCCGAGAACGACTAAAATATTAGAAAAGGTTAAAAATAATTCTGCACTACCATGCAGCCAATCTATATCAGCTAGAGGAAGATTGTAAGCAATTTTGGCATAAATTCCGGCCGGAATTGTGACAAAGACAAAAACTAATAAGACATAAAAACCAATCAATGCCAGTCGAGGGGCTTTTTGCGATCGCGTTAAAAACCACAAGAATCCCAAATAAGGAAAGAGAGAAAGCGCAAATAATGTATCTTTAGAGAACATTTTTTTCTAATCTAATTTTCTTCTAATTTTTCTGAACGAGACGATCGCCATAATCCCCATGCAGCCAAACAAAGGGTACTATTCCCCAAAACTGTTGTCGCAGCTTGCAGCGTCACCAACCACTCCAAAGAGGCAAGATTCTCGAAAAAATGCCACGTACAAGCACACATTGCACTCACAAATGCAGGTAACATTGCTAAAGCGAACCATTTCCAAGCGCGATCGCCTTGGATTTCGCCATAGCGCCAGATTAACCAAATCGCGACGATCCATTCGATCACGCTGGAAACATGAACGATCCACGTTGGGATAGAAAGAGAGTGCATACAATCTTTAATTTTTCCTGATTTTCCTTATTTATCATACAGGCTAAGAGTCTCTTTTTAAATTTTTGATAGCTTTAAAGCCTTCCCATGTTTGACTGAGAAATGTAGTGGGAATAATTAAGCCAACAGGAGAACCACCTTGTAATAAACTAAAAATACCGGCTATCGCATTGATTCCCATAAATCCAACTGCAATTCCTAATGCAATTATTGATTTTCGTTGTACGAAGAAGCCTAGCAATAAATAAAATGCACCAAATATAAAGGCTGCAAAGGCAATAATAATACCACCGGGTATTGCCGCACTCGAAAAACTCGCAAATAACGCCAATAATCCTAGAAAGATGCTTAGGACTCCAACTGCATAAGTAGCACGATAAGCAGCAGCTAATTTTTTCAGATATTCTGATTTTAAATCATTTTTTTGGTGCTGTTCCATATTGTTTGATCCTCCTTCTTAATAATACTTTATAGCGATCGCCAAAGCCAAATTATGTTTTTTTACCATTTTCTGTATTTTTTGTCAATCAAAATCAAGCTCTATTTTCATCATTTTAATTTTTATTTAATGCTGTCCCAATGAACAAGTGCGATCGCAAATATCGGGTTGAGAATAACAAACCAGAGACTGAGGGACAATGAAAAGCCCTCCCAAGAGGTCGAGTTGATTGAACAGAAGATGAATCACGACGGAACAAATTTGTGATAGAATCTGGGGCAAACCCCCAATAAAGTCAAAATCTCCTGTGAATCCTTTTAGGTGTAACAGCGAGAGTATCAAACTATCAGATTAAGATAGGGATGAAGAAAATCCGGGTCACAGTCTTCTCGGTTTTACGTCCCTAGCGCAGGAAAAATGTCTCTCGAGACATACACCCCACCCCCAACAACAACGTTAGGATCGGGTGAATTTTAGAAAAAAATAGGAGATCCGTTACCAATGCAGGAACTTGCAGTTCGTCCGACATTTGATTTTACAAGCGAAACTTACAAAGACGCATATAGCCGCATCAATGCCATTGTGATTGAAGGGGAGCGAGAAGCCCACAGCAATTACCTCTCCATGGGCGAACTGTTACCCGACTATAAAGATGAGTTAGTCAAACTCGCCAAAATGGAGAAACGCCATGAAAAAGGGTTCACCGCTTGCGGCAACAACCTGAAAGTTACTCCGGATATGGACTTTGCTAGAGAGTATTTTTCTCAACTCCACGGCAATTTCCAAAACGCCTATGCCCAAGGAAAACTCGTCACCTGCTTCCTGATTCAATCTTTAATTATTGAAGCCTTTGCGATCGCCGCCTACCATAAATATATCCCCGTCGCCGATGACTTCGCCAAAAAAATTACGGAAAAAGTTGTCCAAGACGAATACACCCACCTCAATTTCGGAGAAAAATGGCTGCAAGCGCATTTTGAAGAAGCCAAAACAGAACTCGAGGAAGCCAACAAGCAAAACCTGCCCCTCGTTTGGAAAATGCTCAACCAAGTCACTGATGATGCTCTTGTTCTCGGCATGGAAAAAGAAGAACTGATCGAAGACTTCATGATGAGTTACGGTGATGCTCTAGCCAATATCGGCTTCTCCCCCCGCGAACTCATGAAAATGTCTGCTTATGGCTTGAGTGCTGCTTAATCAAACCCTTGAAAAACCATAAATAGGGGCAATCCGATGCGATCGCCCCTATTTTGCGACCAAATTTTGCTACCATCTTAGAAAGTCTTTACTTTTTTTTAACTTTAGATTAACGCCCGATACGAGGTTTCATAGCGAGCAATCAATGTTTGGTCTTATCGGTCATCTTACTAGCCTAGAACACGCTCAAGCCGTTGCCCACAAACTCGGGTATCCCGAATATGGCAATCAAGGATTAGACTTTTGGTGTTCCGCGCCCCCGCAAATCATCGATGATATTACTGTCAAGAGCATAACAGGACAAACGATTCAAGGAAAATACGTTGAATCGTGCTTTCTGCCAGAAATGCTCTCTCAAAAACGTATTAAAACTGCCATTCGGAAAATTCTCAATGCGATGGCTTGCGCGCAAAAAAACAATATTGAAATTACAGCCCTTGGTGGATTTTCCTCCATCATTTTCGAGAATTTCAATCTTAAACAAAACAAGCAAGTGCGCGGTGTAGAACTAGATTTTTCCCACTTCACCACCGGAAATACCCACACGGCTTATATTATCTGTCGGCAAGTGGAAGCAGCATCTCAAGCAATTGGCATTGACCTTGCTCAAGCAACGGTTGCGGTTTGTGGGGCAACAGGAGACATTGGCAGTGGCGTTTGTCGCTGGCTCGATCGCAAGACCAATGTACAAGAGCTATTGTTAATTGCTCGCAACCAAGAACGCTTGCAAAACCTGCAAAATGAATTGGGAAGAGGAAAAATACTCAGCCTGGAAGAAGCATTACCCCTTGCCGATATTGTCGTTTGGGTTGCCAGTATGCCTCGAGGCATAGATATTGGGGAAATTCCTCTGAAAAATCCCTGTTTATTGATTGATGGGGGCTATCCCAAAAATCTAGATACAAAAATCCAACAGCCTGGGGTTCATATCCTCAAAGGGGGTATTGTTGAACATTCCCTCGATATCGACTGGAAAATCATGGAAATCGTGGAAATGGATTCTCCCGATCGCCAGTTATTCGCCTGTTTTGCTGAAGGAATGCTCTTGGAATTTGAGAAGTGGCACACCAATTTCTCTTGGGGACGCAATCAAATCACTGTCGAAAAAATGGAGAAAATTGGCGCAGTCTCTATTAAACATGGCTTCAAACCCTATTTACTGAAAACTGGTAACTGAATAATGCCCGCAACACAGAATCGACCATTTTTATTGGATTTTGAAAAACCTCTGAAGGAATTGGAATCGAAGATCGACCAAATTCGCGAACTTGCCCGGGAAAATAATGTTGATGTTTCTCAAGAAATTCGCGACTTGGAAGCTAAGGCGGAACAGTTACGAGAGGAAATTTTTAGTACCCTCAGTCCTTCCCAACGGCTCAAACTCGCCCGTCATCCCCGTCGCCCCTCGACTTTGGATTATATTCAAGCCATTAGCGATGATTGGCTCGAACTCCACGGCGATCGCGGCGGTTATGACGACCCTGCCCTAGTTGGCGGTGTAGGGCGTTTGGGGGGAATGCCCGTGGTGATGATGGGACACCAAAAAGGCCGAGATACAAAAGATAATGTCGCTCGCAATTTTGGCATGGCTTCCCCAGGAGGCTATCGCAAAGCCATCCGTTTAATGGAACACGCCAACCGCTTCCGAATGCCAATTTTAACCTTTATTGATACCCCTGGTGCTTGGGCAGGAGTCGAAGCGGAGGAATTAGGACAGGGAGAAGCGATCGCCTATAATCTTCGGGAAATGTTTAGTTTTGATGTTCCCATTCTCTGTACTGTCATTGGTGAAGGAGGATCCGGGGGCGCATTGGGTATTGGTGTTGGCGATCGCCTCCTCATGTTTGAACACGCCGTCTATACCGTCGCTACCCCTGAAGCCTGTGCCGCTATTCTTTGGAAAGATGCGGGAAAAGCCCCTCAAGCGGCAGCAGCCCTGAAAATCACCGCTCGAGATTTAAAAGATTTGGGCATTCTTGATATTATTCTTCCCGAACCCTCCAGTGGCGCTCATGCCGATCCCCTCGGGGCTGCGGGTATTCTCAAAGAAGCGCTAGAACAGAATCTAGAAACCCTATTAACCCTCACTCCTCAACAGCGAAAAGATTTGCGCTACCAAAAATTTCGGCAAATTGGCAAATTTAATTTGGGAAATGGAGAGTAGGGAATCAATTCCTGATTATTCAGGACTAATCTCAAACTGCTATACTAAGAAAAGTAACATTTGTTTACAATATTTTTGGTTCGAGAAATTAGCTTGCTATTTCTCTAGAGCCTTAGCTGTAAAGGTTTGATGAATTACAAATCAAGTAAAAATCGTGCTGCGATCACTGGTGCGAGTAGCGGTATTGGGAAGGCGACTGCTCTAGCTTTTGCCGGAGCCGGAATTGACGTTGCTTTGGTCAGTCGTTCCCGAGAGAAACTTCAAGCTGTTGTTGAAGAAGCACAAGCATTAGGAGTTGAAGCTAAAGCCTACGTTGTAGACTTAGCCAAAATCGAGAATGTCAGAACAGAAATAGAGGCGATCGCCGCCGATTTCGCTCCTATTGATATTTTGGTTAATAATGCAGGTATGGGCTACACGGGAACATTAAGTGAAACTTCTCTAGCAGATTGGCAGCAGGTTCTCGACCTCAATCTCACAAGTGTGTTCCAAGCTATTGTTGGTATTTTACCCTCCATGCGCGATCGCGGCAAAGGCACAATTATCAATGTTGCCTCGATCGCCGGAAAAACTCCCTTCCCCGGTTGGGGTGCTTACAGTGTCAGTAAAGCCGGATTAATAGCTCTCTCAAAAACCTTAGCGGCTGAAGAACGTCCGAATGGTATTCGCGTCGTTACATTTTCTCCAGGTGCGGTAAACACTCCCATTTGGGATACCGAAACAGTGAGCGCCGATTTAGATCGCGCTGCCATGCTGACCCCAGAAACTGTCGCTCAATCCATTCTTCATACTGCCTTGTTACCCGATGGGGCGGCGATCGAAGATATTACCTTAATGCCCAGTGGTGGTGCTTTTTAAGAGTTTTTTACCAGCGCTACCTCCCTATTCAGATTTTTCCCTAACTTTACCATGACTATTGCTACTTCTAACGGGGCTAACCCTTCTAATTCTTCTACTTTCAATAGCAACAATCTTTCGAGTCAGAGTTCCCACCGAGAGATGCTAAGTTGTCCCGATCGCATTACTCACAATGGCCAACCGGCTGAAGTTCGCCCCGTCTCAGAAGAAGCCAAAGTTGAGATGATGGATGCCGTGCGAAAAATATTGGAAGGAGTAGGAGAAGATCCCGAACGAGAAGGACTCCTAAAAACACCTAAGCGCGTGGCAGAAGCCATGCAATTTCTCACCCAAGGATACAACCAATCTTTAGAAAAGCTCGTCAACGGTGCCATTTTTGACGAGGGACACAATGAGATGGTACTGGTGCGAGATATTGATTTCTTTAGCCTCTGCGAACATCATATGTTGCCTTTTATGGGACGCGCTCATGTTGCCTATATTCCCAATCAAAAGGTGGTTGGATTAAGTAAATTGGCTCGCATTGTAGAAATGTATTCGCGTCGCCTGCAAGTTCAAGAAAGATTAACTCGCCAAGTGGCTGAAGCGATCCAGGAAATTTTAGATCCCCAAGGGGTTGCGGTTGTCATGGAAGCCTCTCATATGTGTATGTCCATGCGCGGCGTGCAAAAACCCGGTTCTTGGACGGTGACAAGTGCCATGATTGGTGTCTTTCAAGATGAACAAAAAACTCGCGAAGAGTTCTTAAGTTTAATTCGCCATCAACCTAGTTTTTAGATGAGGGATAAGGAAGTGGCGATCGGTAACGATCCTTCATTTCCTTAATTTGGCAAACAATTCGGCAACTTTGTTTAAATCTTTATTCCCTGGCGATCGCTCTACTCCACTGGATAAGTCAATGCCATTAGGGTTTATTTGACTGAGGGCTGCCAGAATATTATCTGGCGCGAGTCCTCCCGCTAAAAACCAAGGCTTTGTAGATTGAAAATCTTGTAATAGTTGCCAATCAAGGGTTTTTCCCGTTCCTCCCCGTTGATGGGGGTGATAGGCATCAAGGAGCAGAGTATCGATCGCCGAGGAATAATTGTTGGCGCGATCGAGATCCGTCGGGTCTTTGATCCGCAAGGCTTTAATTAATTCTATTTTGGGAAGATGTTGGCGCAGTTGCAGGCAAAATTCTGGAGACTCATCGCCGTGGAGTTGAACGCCAGTAAGCCCTGTAGTGTTCGCGATCGCCGCGATCGCCTCAATATCGGTATTGACAAAAACGCCGATTTTATCAATGTCTGGGGGGAGTTGTGGGATAATAGCGCTCATGTTCCGAGGCGAAAGATAGCGCGGCGATTGTTCAGCGCAGATAAATCCGAGTGCTGTCGCTCCTAATTCCGCGATCGCGCGCCCCTGCTTTGCTTCAGTAATGCCACAAATTTTAATCCGCATTTTTCCCTAATTTTATCGCAAATTGCAAATTGCAAATTAATAATTAATAATTGATAATTAATAATTGCTAACTAATAATCAATGCCCCCCGACGACTCATTTCGCAGAAAGAGAAAGCGCCCTCGAGATCGTTCTTTGCCTTCGCTCAATTCAGTTAAACACAAGGCTCAAAGTCAAAACAACCGAGATCGGGCGTTACCACCTGCATCACCTCCCTTCGAGCCCAGTAAGTTTCCCGAATTTCCCAAGCGGTTGCGCCCATTGCGATCGAATCGTTCTCGTTTGCGAAGCACTCGTAGTAATGTAACAGGCGATCGCGATATTGCTCCAGTCCAACCGACTGAGTTTAATTCCTCGCGAGAAGGCGATCGGGCTGGGTTGCCCAGAAGACAACCATCAAATCGCCCCTCGTCTTCACGTCAACGGGAGCCATTATCGGCACAGGAGCGTTGGGAAGCGCGGGTTAATAATACTTCTGCTCTTGCCGTTGTGTCGAAGCCGTCAGCTTCTTCTCCTTCTTTTTCTTATTTACTCTTGTTGTATGGAGTCCGCTTTGTCATCTTGGGGATCGGGTTAGGCGCGATCGCGGGAACGTTGATCGCCACAATTGCCCCATACCGTCAAATCGATCGGGTACAAGCATCGATTTCATCTCCAGAAGAAAAAGAGTTCGATCCCTTAGCTGCTGCTTTATCTGTGCCATTAGGGGAGGAAATCCTACCGCTCAAAACTAAAATTGAGGCGATCGCCCAGCAAAATCCTCGCTACGATCTGGGAGTATTTTTACTGGATTTGGACACAAAAGCCTACGTTAATTGGCAAGGAATCAAACAGTTTTCTGCGGCGAGTACCATTAAAGCTCCCATTTTGGTTGCTTTTTTTCAAGAGATTGATGCTCGTCAAGTGCGCCTTAACGAAACATTAATTATGGATGAAGAGTCAAGGGTGGGAGAAGCTGGGCGAATGCAATACCAACCGGTGGGTAGTAAGTTTTCGGCCAAGGAAACGGTGGAAAAAATGATTGTTGTCAGTGACAATACGGCAACTAACATGATTATCAAACGTTTAGGAGGGATTGAAGCTCTTAATCGTCGTTTTCTCGAATGGGGGCTAACCTCCACAACCATGAGGGAACTTCTCCCAGATGTTAGCGGCACAAATTTAACCAGTCCTGTCGATCTGGCCAATGTTTTAGTAATGGTCAATCAAGGGAAGTTAGTGTCATTGCGATCGCGCGATCGGTTGCTCAACATTATGAAGCAAGTTGAAAATCGACAGTTATTACCGCAAGGATTAGAACCAGGAGCAAGTATTGCTCATAAAACAGGGAATATTGGTTCTTTAATTGCTGATGCGGGTTTAATTGACACGCCAACAGGAAAGCGTTATATTATCGTTGTTATGGTTAAACGAGAATATAATGATCCCCAGGCTCAGGAGTTAATTAAACAAATCTCTAGGGAGACATATCAGTATTTTAATCAGAGGACACCCACTCCCAATACCACAATTGTGCCAAGAGAAGAGAGAGAGTCTGTTGCATTGAAACATTCAGCAAATATCGAAGGTTTTAGAGATCGTTAATCAACTATGAAATTGCCAATACTTGCACTATTAGCCACGAGTTTATCCGGTTCTCCAACATTTTTGGAAAGTCTACCAACAGCGCAAATTTCTGCACCTAATTTGCCCGTATCTTCTTGGGAAATTGCCCATTACGATCCCAGTACAATGGAGTCTTTAGATCGTGCTATTCTTGCCGATCCCAATAATGCAGAGGCTTATCATCATCGCGGTTTACTTTGGATTCATGTAGAAGATTATCCCAAAGCGATTGCCGATTTTAGCGAGGTGATTCGCATTGAACCGAATAATTCTCAAGCCTATAACTATCGAGGGACGGCGTTATTTTGGAGCCGACAATATGATGAGGCACTCGATGATTATAATCGCGCCATTGAACTCGATGAAAACCTAGCAACTGCCTATTTTAATCGCGGTTATTTGCATCGACAATTTGGGCGCATTCAGGAGGCGATCGCCGATTTTAGACGCGGTGCAGAATTATCTCGGCAACAAAAAGATAATGATGCTTATCAACAGGCTTTAGAAATTCTTAGCGACCTGGAAAAAACTCCTCAATTAAGTTTATCGGCATTGTTCGATCGCGGCAGGGAAAAACTGCAACGGGGAGATTTTTTAGGCGCAGTTTCTGACTTTAATCAAATTTTACCCCAGACTAATAGCAAAAGTCAAGTTTATTATTCCCTTGGATTAGCACAAATGGGTTTAGAAGATTATCGCGGTGCGATCGCTTATTTTGATGCGGCAATTCGGGACAATTCTCGCTTTGTTGAAGCCTATAATCAACGAGGGGAAGCGTTGATAAGGTTGGAAGATTGGCAAACTGCATTAATGGATTTTAATCTCGCTTTAGAACT